>JBFZES010000155.1:0-3821 GCA_041306725.1 Spirochaetaceae bacterium
GCTCGTTGCGGGAGCCTCGGCTGGTAAAGGCTGACGGGTGAACAGGATGTTCTGCACCGACACGCCGAAGGTCACGACGATTACCATTAAGACGATGGCCAGCATAGTCTTTTTGTCGAAACCGCTCTCGTTCTGATCGTTAAAGTTACTCATGGTACCGGATCATAGCCTCCCGGATTAAAAGGATGACAACGTAAGATCCTCTTGGCGGCGAGGAGCGAGCCGCGCGCGGCGCCATGCTTCTGGATAGCCTCCAGGGCATAGGCCGAGCAAGTGGGATAAAAGCGGCAGGACGGCTGCTTAAGCGGGGATATGGCCACCCTATAGAACTTGATGAGTCCCTGCAGGGCGGCGGCGGGTATGCTAGCCATTGGCGCGGGCGTGGAGCCCGGCTCTGCGAACCAGCTCATCGAGCTGAGGTCGCCGAGTCACGGCGCTATCCGGGCCGGGAAAAATGACAAAGGCAAGGTCAAAGCCCGACTTGAGCCCGCCCTTAACTAAGCGCCAGCATTCCGAGACGACGCGCCGCGCCCTGTTACGGGCCACGGCGTTGCCGTACTTCCTTACGGTAACGAAAACGGCGCGGGAATCCGCGCCGCCATTGGGCAGTACGTGGAGACGCATGCCTTTTACCGACCAGCGTACCCCTCCGTCGAAGACCGCGCCGATTTCGCGGCGCGTCCGGATGCGTTCGCGCTTCTTAAAGCAGAAGCGCGCTACGCCCCCTTCTTCGTCCTGCACCGCGCTTAGTACTTCTTCTGTTCGTCGGAAATGGACAGCTTGGCGCGGCCCTTGGCGCGGCGCCTCTTCAGGACGAGCCTTCCGCCCTTGGTCTTCATGCGGGCGCGGAATCCGAATTTGCGGACGCGGCGGGTCCGGCTAGGCTGATACGTGCGTTTCATGGTGACATTCTCCTCGGCATATGGCTACGGGCGCTAGGCCCGATAGCGTTTCTAATGGAATATAGCCGCCGGAGTATAGAATTTTTAGAGCCTTTCGTCAACGCCTTGGCAAGCAGGCTGGCCCCTTAGGCCATGAGCTATGCAAGCGGCACTATTCATGCAATACTTGGCGCCCAATAGAGTACTTTATCAAAATATATTGACATTATGGATAAAATTACTATTATGAAACGATAGTTCTAAGGAAATTACTGGAGTTGCTATGGCAAAAAGCAATAAACGGGTACGGATCTTTTCGGCCCTCGAGGTAGCGAATCTCTGCGGCGTGGTCAATCAGACCGCGATCAATTGGATACGCAACGGCTACCTAAAGGCCTTTACCACGCCCGGAGGCCAGTACCGCGTATATTCCGAGGACCTTCTAGCCTTTCTCGACGGCCGCGGCATGCGCGTCCCCGCGGAACTGAGCGACCACGCAGACGAGCCCGGCGTGGACTGGGGCGCGCTCCTCATCGTGGACGACGACAAGGCGCTTAACGACCTTACCAAGCGCTACTTCGAAAAAAGCCCGCTCTCCCTTACCCTCTACCAGGCTTTTGACGGCTTTGAGGCCGGCGCCGTCGCGGCGGATAAGCGGCCCGGCTTTATCATCCTGGACATAGACCTCCCGGGCATAGACGGGAACCAGATTTGCCACAAGATCAAGAACGACGCATCGTTCGGCAAGCCCTTCATCATAGCTGTGACCGGTCTCGACAGCGCCAACGCCAAGGAAAAGATCCTCGCCTCCGGCGCCGACGCCTTCCTGCCTAAACCCCTGGATTTCACGGCCCTCGTTGAGCTCGTCGCCGACTTCGTCGGGAAGGTACGGACCAAGGATGGAAAGTAAAAAACCGGGCACCATACTCATCGTCGAAGACGAGGACGCCATACGCCTTACGCTCAGGGATTACCTGCGCAAGAAAGGCCATGAAGTCATCGTCGCCTCGGACGGCGTAGGCGCCATCAAGCAGCTCCTCGATAACGAAGTTCAGATCATCATTACCGACTACCGCATGGACGTGCTTGGCGGCGACTACTGGATAAAATTCCTCCAGCGCTACTGCCCCGACAAGCTCGTCGTCATTACGAGCGGCTTTCTGCGCCCCGATTTTTTTATACCGTTCGAAGTAATCTATAAGCCCTTCGACTATTCAGAACTCGAGGAGCGCATACGCCAGCTCATCGAGGGCCAACCCGGCGGCGATGCCTAAAAACCCCCACGAAGAACGGCAAGGAGAGCGCCAAACCGCCATCCTGGCCCTCGTGCGCGGCAAGGTGCAGGGCGTTGGCTTCCGCTACGAGGCGCGATCCTTCGCCAAAGCCCTCGGCCTGCGCGGCTGGGTCAAAAACCTGGACGACGGCGGCGTGGAAAGCTGGGCGGAAGGCCCCGTATCGGCCGTCGAGCGCTATAGAGCGTGGCTCGGCAAAGGCCCCCCGGGCGCGCAGGTAAGCTATACCGAGTTCTCCGAGCGCCAGCCTTCCGGCGGCTACGCGGCCTTCACCATCGAGTTCTAACGCGCTACACTCTATCCTATGCACAGAACAGCCCGCATACGCCCGCGCCTACTTCCTAACGCCCTACTTCCTAACGCCCTGCGCTATGCGCCGATCGCCGGCCGCAGGTCCGCCCGCGACATCGCGCCCCTGATCGCCATTTCGAAAACCGTCACAAGGCTCGCCTTGCTTGCCGGCACCGCTTTCCTCCTAGCCACCTGCGCAAGCGCCC
Organism: Spirochaetaceae bacterium; assembly: GCA_041306725.1. GTDB lineage: Bacteria > Spirochaetota > Spirochaetia > Treponematales > UBA12059 > UBA5200. The sequence continues at coordinate 2,671 of JBFZES010000155.1, forward strand.
CGCCGGCGGCCCCGCCCTCCCCGCTCTTAAGCGCGGCGGAGCGCTCAACCGTCGCCCTCGATCAGCATAGGACGGAATTGCGCATAGATATACGGATAGAAAATCTAAGCGACCTAGAGCTGAGCGATCTGCTCCTAGAAGCCGAACTCTCGATTAACGGCAGGATTATCGAACAAGGAGACGTCTCTACAAGCTTCGTAACACTAGCCCCGCGCTGCGCCTACGCCCATAGGCTGAGCTACATCATCGACTCCCGCGAACTCGACTCAACCATAGAAGGCTTTAGCTCCCAAGCGCTTGCCGCCTGGCGTTTAAGTCTTTCCTTAAGCACGAAAACCGGCGACGATAAAGCCCTTATCTCAAGCGCATCCGCGTCAGGCAGCTTTCCCGTTATCAGGGAACCCACCCTTTCGGTTCAGTCCATCCGCATACTCCAATACGAACTCGTCAATTCCTACCTGCATATAGTCCTTGAAGTTCGCAATCCCAACGGCTTCCCCATCGACTTTTCAGGCGCATCCTACCAGTTCTTCGGCGAAGGCCAGCGCTGGGCAAGCGGCAAAGCCCTGAAAGCCCAACCCTTGCCCGCCCTCGGCAGCGGCATCGTGCTCCTGCCAATCAACCTTAATTTCGCCGACACCGGCCGCGCGCTTTTCGACCTGGTAGCCCAGCTAAAAACCGTCCGATACCGCCTGTCCGGCACCGCCGTCATCCTCACGGGACTAGACATCCTTCCCAGCTTCGACATCAGCTTTGACGCCCAGGGCTCAACCCGCGTAGAGCGCTAAAGACGGCAAAACCCGCCATGAGGGCGGGTTTGCTTTAAAGCGACCAACGGGAAGTGGCGCTTATAAAAAATCAGCCCGCCTTGCGGCGAGCTGTTTTTCTAGCGACCGACGGGAGTCGAACCCGCGTCACGAGCTTGGGAAGCTCGGGTAATACCGTTATACGACGATCGCGTTGCGAACGTGGGCGCTGGACGCGCCCGGAGTGTCTAATGTAATCGTCATTCATCTCGCGCTCCCTTAAAGGGCGAGCGCTCACTGTACGACGATCACGTAATAAGCAAAAAAAACGTCGCCTAAGCGACGGTAAGTATCAAAAAAAGCGCAGGACCGAACAACTTGCGCTTGGCCCGACGCTTTGAACGG
>JBFZES010000156.1:0-7017 GCA_041306725.1 Spirochaetaceae bacterium
TCACGAGGGGCACGGTGGGCCAGAAGGGGCTGGGCTGCCCGCCTATCACCTTGGCGCTGAAGCTGGTGAAGAGGGGAATGGAATCGAAGCCCTTCATGGACAGTATGGCAGCCACGCCGCCTACTATCAGTCCGAAGTAGAGCAGGAAGCTGTTCAGGTAGTCGCGCGGCTGGAGGAGGAAGTTGACCGGCAGTGCGCTGGCTATGACGATGTACACGAAGAGCACGGCGAACCATACGTCCTTGCTGGCGTCGACGGGATGGCTCTGACCGGCCCAGAAGGCAACGATGATGAGCACGACGCCGATGATGGATCCCCAGCCAAGGCCAAGCTTGGTCTTATACATGAAGAAGCCGGTAATGACGGCGGCCACGCAGAAGAAGAAGAAGGCGCTGAATACGCGGCCGTCAGCGGCGAACTGGCCGGCGACGATATCGCCGAACGCGGCTACGACGAGTATGCAGAGGAAGAGTATGAACCAGCCGAAAGCCTTGCCGGCCTTCTTGCCGATGAGGTCCTGGGCCACGAACTGCACGGAACGGCCGTCATAGCGTATAGAGGCGGCGAGCGACAGGTAGTCGTGGATGGCGCCGATAAAGATATTGCCGAACCATATCCAGAGCAGGCCGGGGAGCCAGCCCCACGCTACCGCCATGGCGGGTCCCACGATGGGGCCGGCGCCGGCTATGGAGGCGAAGTGGTGGCCGAAGAGCACGAACTTGCTCGTGGGCACGTAATCTACGCCGTCATTCAAGCGCTCTGAAGGCGCCGCGGGCGCTGAGCCGCTCTTCAAGACTTTATCCCGAAGGGTCTTGCCGTAGGTGAAGTAGAACACTAGGTATAACGCTAGCGCCACTACCGCAATGAGTGTAGTCATGGAGTATCCTCCTCTAAGAGTTGTGGGGTTTACCGGTCAGGCCATGGTACGACAGCCTTTATGTACCGTCAAGCATATTTATGCGCTACGCATCAGGAATTGAAACGGGCCTCGTCCTGTATTGCCGCGAGGCACGGCGCCCATGCGCTTGTGTAGTGACCGCTACTTTGTTATCCTGCAAGGCAAAAGGGAGGCTTTATGAATAGGAGGCTCAACGTTCGCTCGGAGACCGGCCGTCTCAAGCGCGTTATCGTGCATACGCCCGGACCCGAGGTAGAAGCCATGCGCCCGAGCAGGGCAGAGGAAGATTTATATAACGACATTATCCCCATGGATATAGTCCAGGGCGAACACGCCGAGCTTAAGGGCTTTCTATCCAGCGTTGCCGAGGTGTACGAACTCAAGGATATTTTGGCGGAATGCCTAGAGGCCTCGGACGACCGCGCTAGCTTCGCTGAACTCTTGTGCGAGCGTTACGGATCAGAACATCGCAGGGAGGAGCTCCGTTCCCTTTCCGCCGAAGACTTAGCCCGCTCGGCAATACAAGGCCTGCCCGCTAGGCATGTGCGCGTGGCGGATTTCCTTAATAGCCGGGAATATGACTTGCCGCCGCTGCCTAATATGTATTTTATGCGCGACGCCGCCATGGTGTACCGCGATACATCCATAGCCTCTGCCATGCGTTTCAAGGTGCGCAGCCCCGAAGCCCTCATACACCGCTTCATCTTCGACCGACACGGCGGCTTTAAAGGCGCGGGAAGGCTCCTCGACGGACCAGCCTTGGCGCGCGAGGGCTTTTCCCTCGAAGGCGGCGACTTTCAGGCGCTCTCCGGCACTATCGTAGCCATAGGGGTATCCGAGCGCACGAGCCCGGCGGCCATTGACTTCGCGGCCCGCTCGCTTGCCGATTCCTTTAGCGAGCCGTTTACCGTCTTCGCCGTCGAGTTGCCCATAGCGCGGGCTACCATACACCTCGACATGGTGTTCACCGTCATAGACCGCGACGCCTGCCTCGTGTTCGAGCCCGTTATCCTAGGCAAGTTGCGCGGAAAGGTAGCGCGCATAGACGTCGCGCCTGGCAAAGACCCGCTCATACGCGAGGTGCCATCGTTGCTCGAAGGGCTCAAGGCCGCGGGGCTGGACTTCAAGCCAGTGCTCACCGGCGGCTCCGATCCCGTGCGCCAGGAGCGGGAACAGTGGATGTCAGGCGCCAATTCATTTTCCTTCGCGCCGGGCAAGATCATCGTGTATTCCTGCAACAACCGCACCGTGGACGCCTTAGGCGCCGCCGGCTTTGAGTTCAAGCAGGCGCGCGAGCTGCTTTCGGCCAAGCTCGATCCCTTCTCCTATAAACGCCTGGTCGTTGGCTTCGACGGCATCGAGCTGGCGCGCGGCGGCGGCGGCGCGCGCTGCATGACCTGTCCCGTGGAGCGCGAAGACTAAATGCCTAGCCTGCCCCTGCCTTCAGCCCTTCGCGCGGAGTACCCGCTTTCGGCCGCGGGCCGCGAGGCCGTGCTAGCCTCGCGGCGCTCCATCGAAGGCATACTGAGGGGAAGGGACAGGCGCTTATTGCTCATCATAGGCCCGTGCTCCGTTCACGATGAGGAGGGTATCTACGCATACGCCGATTTCCTTCGGGAACAGGCTCGCGCCTATGAGGGCAGTATCTTTATCGTCCTGCGCTGCTATATGGAAAAATCGCGCACGGGCGAAGGATGGAAGGGCTTGGCGCGGGATCCGTTCGTAAGCGGCGCAGCGGGTGTGGCGGCTGCCGGCCTCGATAAGGCGCGGCGCATCATGCGAACGCTTGCCGATACTGGACTCCCATTGGCTACCGAGCTAGCGAGCCCCTACCTCTGGCCGTATTGGATAGACACGGTAAGCTGGGCATCCATTGGCGCGCGAGGCGTGGAATCCCAAGCGCTGCGCGAGGCAGCGCAGCTGCTGCCCTGCCCCTGCGGCTTCAAGAACGGCCGAGACGGGGGGCTTAGCAACGCCCTTACCGCCATCGCGGTAGCCTATCAGCCTGGCGTTGCCCTTGCCTGCGATCTTGAAGACGGGCGCCCGGCGGAACTCCTTGCGCCGGGGAATCCCTTGCCGCATATGATACTGCGCGGCTCGGACGCCCGCCCGAACTGGCGCAAAGCGCCTCAGGCGGAGCGGCTTATGCGCGCGCGCGGCCTTGAGCCCGCCATACTCATCGACGCGTCCCACGGCAATTCCGGCAAGGACCCCGAAAAGCAGCTCCACGTGGCGCGCGGAGCGCTTGGCATGCGTCGGCGCGGCGTAGCCATACGCGGCGTCATGGTGGAGTCCTACCTGCGCCAGGGCAGGCAGGATAGCGCGCCTGGCATAACGCCTTCGCCTGGGCTTTCGCTTACCGACGCATGCTTAGGCATAGAGCGGAGCAAAGCCCTTATCGCCGACCTCGCCTCTCGCCTATAAAAAAAAGCGCTCGTCCCGAGGGAAGAGCGCTACAAAGAGCGGCGGGTAAGGCCGCGCCAATAAAAAGCCTTAGGCCTGGATTATAGCCTCAGTGGGGCAAACGGCCGCGCAAGAACCGCAGTCGGTGCACTTTTCGGGGTCTATCCAGCGAAGGCCATTCTTCTCGCTTATGGCCTCGACCGGGCACTCGGGTTCGCACGCGCCACAATTGACGCAGGCGTCGGTTACTTTGTATGCCATGGCAGGATCTCCTTGTTAAGGTTGGTAGGCACATACTAGCACAGCGCCTCACGCTGTGCAAGCACAAGCAAAGCGCTGAATCGTGCAAGTCCTATCGATTGACCTTTATGCGGCTACTCAGTATTTTTACTCGATATGAAGAAGAATATCGTCATCGGCCAGTTCAATGACAGCTACGTGCCCATTATGGATGGCGTTACTATTACCGTGCGCAATTATGCCTATTGGCTGGACAAGATCATGGGGCCGACCTACGTCATCACGCCCTGGGTGCCCCTCCATGTGGATAATGAGCCCTTCCCCGTCATACGCTACTTTTCGCTGCCCACGATATTCCGCCCGCCGTACCGGCTAGGCATACCCGAACTCGACCCGAAGGCGCAGCTAGCGCTTAAGAACCGCGACTTCAAGCTGGTCCATACCCACTCGCCCTTTAGCGCCGGCAGGATGGCGCTCAAGATAGCCAAGGAAAAGCGCATACCTATAGTAGCCACCTTCCATTCGAAATTCCGCGACGACATCATGCGGGTCATGCCCATAAAGGGCTTCGTGGACGAGCAGATCAAGCAGATCGTCGACTTTTTCCATGAAGTGGACGAGGTGTGGGTGCCGCAGGAAGGCGTATCCAAAACCCTGCGGGAGTACGGCTACAAGGGTCCCTACCGCGTCATGGAGAACGGCGTAGACCTCGTGCCGCCCGCCGACTGCTCTGAACTAGCGCGGCTCGCGGAGGAAGAGTTGGGGCTTGAGCCCGGCGCGCCCATGGGGCTCTTCGTAGGCCAGCATATACTGGAAAAGAACCTTGAATTCCTCATACGGGCCTTGCCCGAGGTGTGCAAAGCCCTGCCCGCCTTCCGCATGGTGTTCGTCGGCGAGGGCTACGCGAAGGACCAGCTTAAAGAACTGAGCAGAAGCCTAGGCATACGCAAGCGTATCATCTTCCACGACGTGGTATACGACCGCGACATAATACAGCGTTACTACGCGAGGGCTAACCTCTTCCTCTTTCCATCGAAATACGACAACGCCCCCCTCGTCATGCGCGAGGCAGCCGCCTATAAGACGCCGTCCGTCGTATTAGAGGGCAGCACGAGCGCCGAGGTCGTGCGGGACCGCGTGAACGGCTATATATCCGAGGACAGGCTCGACAGCTACGCGGCGACGATCATAGAAGCCCTCAGCGACAAGGATAAGCGCGAAGCCATAGGCCTATCCGCGTCGCAAACGCTCTACCGTACCTGGGAGAGCATAGTGGGCGACGTAAAGAAACGCTACAAAGAGATACTTTCCCATTGGGCCTAGGCGTGCGCTAGGAACGCTCTATACGCATGAGCATAGAGCCGCGCTTGGGCAGGTAGCCTAATTCTATGCTCTGCCCCGACGCGGCATAACGCTTGCCGCTGCGCAGGTCAACCAGGGCCGTAAGCCCAGGCTCGCGCTTTTTTAAGCGCGTCAGGCTATATCGGGCCTTCCTGCGGGCCGATCCCCAATTGAAGAAGCCGATATAGCCCGCGGAGTTGTAGAATTGCTCAGGCAATTCCCTATCCATAGCGTCTAAGGCTATGCCCTGCCCTAGGCTACAGCGTTTCGTCAGCTCTATAAGCTGCGCGAGCTCCTCGAAATCGGCCTCGCTCAAGAGCGACAAATCGTCGCTCATAGTGACCAAACCGCCGGAAAGCGCTACCACGTCCAATTGCGAGCGGCGTTCGGCGGCAGTCAAACGCGTGCCGCTCTCCCTGGCCATGACGCAATCGGGGTCGTTTACCCAGAGCGCGCCGTGCATGGGCGCGCGCGTAAGGGTAGCGCGGAGGGAATTGCGCAGGCCGACCATGGCGCCTGTCCTGAGCAGGAAGGATTCCGGCCGTATCCAAAAGTCGCCCGTGTCCGGCCCTATCCGCATAGCCTCGACGGTGCCAATGCCTGCCGACAGGGGCATGCCGCAGCCGAGTATGCTCACCCCAGGCCCGGCCGACTCCCTTATGAGGGCCATGCCGCTCTTGATTATCTCCGCCCGCGACAGGCCTATGTCGTGGTGATTAGCGCCCCGCAGGCAGCCGGCGAACAGGAAATCGCATTTGAGGTAGGTGTAGCCCCACTCGCGCGCCGCCGTTCGTATGAACTCGGCGATATATTCGCGGCAGCGCGGATGCGTAAGGTCGAGCCCGTAGTATAGGCCCTTCCATATGGGGTTATAACCGGCGACCAGGGGAGCTCCGGCTGAGTCGCGCAGTATGTACTCGGGATGCTCCTTGAATAAACGCGACTTGGCCGAAACGGCGAAGGGCGCGAGCCAGAGCCCCGGCGTGAAGCCCGCTTGGCGTATAGCCGCCGCAAGCTCCGCCATCTTGCCCTTGAAGGCGGGGCGCTGTACGAGCCAATCGCCTACGGCCGCTTGCCAGCCGTCGTCGATTTGGAAGAAATCTGCCTTAAGCCCGCTCTCCTTTAGCCTGCGCAGGTTATCCAACAGCAGCGCGGGGCTGATCTTGTCGTAATACTGGTACCAGGAGCACCAGCCTACCCGCTCTGCCGGCGCGGGCCTCCGCAGCTGAGCGAGCAGCGAGAAATACTCGCCGACTATGGCTCCCGCGTCGCCAGAAAGGAACAATAGGCCGTCCAGCTCTATCTCCTGGCCCGGCGCGAGCACCTTGCGGCCGAAGTCATAGACGATCTCAAAAAAGCTGCCGCGCGGCCGCTCGGGATGCAAGTGCAGCATTATGTACACGAACTGGTTAAAAGGCTCGCACTGGCCCACCAGTATGGCCTGGTCGTCGTCCAGGTCGCTTACCACCGTGTACATCTCCGAGGACAGTATGCCTGGCGCGTTGGAAGGCAGGTTGGCCAGGTTGCTCGTGACCAGCGACACCAGCCTCAGCCGCGGGCGCAGGGGCTTTTCCGTCATGCGATAGCTGCGCGAAGTGGACCAGGATTGATGGCCGTTCCTGAAGAACGATATGCGGGCGGGATCGTAGTTGTCGAGCAGGTCGTCAAGCCCGCGCCATCCGGGAAAGCGCAGGCGGGTGATGCGCAGGCTCTTAGCCTGCAGGTTCTTGAGCCTTAGCCTATAATGGGTGGCGGCGCCCCTGTCCGCGCGCTCTATGCGCAGGGATACGAACTCGTTGCTGTAGCCTAGGTGGCGGTCGTGGTCTATAGGCTCAAGGGCATGGCTCGACCTCGTCGTGCCCGACTTCAGCTCTATGCTGGCGCGGGGGAAGAGCCTTAAGAATGACCTATAGATAAGCGATGGAATCGCCATAAAACCCCCTCCGTGCGAGTATACGCATGGCCGCCTCGCATGCAAGTTTTTATGCGCGGTCGCTTGCGCGCAAGCCCCGTCGCGGGGCATACTAGGGCATCGGGGAGTGCGCATGAAAGAACAACTGATCGTCAAGAACCTGCCCTTTATCAAGATACTGCCGTCATGGGCGCAGGAACTCTCCTACAAATATTGCTCGAAA
>JBFZES010000157.1:0-7252 GCA_041306725.1 Spirochaetaceae bacterium
CGCGCGGGCAAGGTACGGGCATCGAGCATATTCGTGGCCGGCACCGTGCGGGGCGACCTCGAAGCCCTCGATAAAGTGGAACTGCGGCCCAACGCCCAGGTGCACGGCAATGTTCGCAGCGCTAAGCTGCGCATAGCGGACGGCGTAATCTTTGAAGGCCGCTGCGAAATGGTACGCAACGGCGAGAGCTTCGATCCCTTCGCCGCCCGGAGCGCCAACGGCTCGTGACAGGGCTTTACGGCGCCGATGCGCTCATTGACGCCCTGCGTGAGCGCGGCGTGTTGCTCGCTGGCGCGGAGTCCTGCACGGGCGGCCTCATTGCGGCGGCCATCACGGCTATGCCGGGTTCATCCGAAGCGTTCTTAGGCTGCGTGGTAAGCTACAGCGATAGCGCGAAAAGCTCGCTATTAGGCGTTCAAGCGGCGCTGCTGGCCACCCGGGGAGCCGTGTCTGAAGCCTGCGTTAAAGCCATGGCCGAAGGGGCTCTTGAACGCTTCGGCGCCGGCATAGCCTACGCGGTAAGCGGTATTGCCGGCCCCGGCGGCGGCAGCCCTGAAAAGCCGGTAGGCACCGTTTGGACCGCGTATAGCATCAAAGGCGAAACGCTGGCCGAGCTGCTCTCTTTGAACGGAGACCGCGCGCAAATACGCAAGCGCTGCGCGACTATCGTGCTGCGCAGGCTCAATGCGCTCGTGCGTGAAAGATTCATGCTTGACAATCCCGCTCATAGGGGAGTATCGTTAAGTTAAGGAAAATATTCGATGCGGGTGTCTTGCCCCGTCATGCGGCCCCCTGGCATTCCAGAGAGGCCCCGCCTTATACCGTTTTAACGGGAAATAGTAGTACAGTTTTTTAGGCGTTAACGTGAGCTTCACGCTAGCCCTGTTTTTATGGCGCCTCGCAAGAGCCGCGCAAAAATCGTAGCCCTGAGCAACGCAAGGATTAAAGGGTTAATAGCCCCTCCAAGCACTCTTCCCCGTACGGGGAACCCGAATCAGGCTATGCAAACCACCCAACGGAGCACGCGATGGCAATCATCCGTAAGGCTAAGCTAGCCGACGCAGTCAGCAGCGGCACAGACGACGCCCAGGTAGAATTTGATTTAGGCAATGGAAAGCACGGGGCCGAAGGCGACGCTACACTAGCCCAGGAAATGACAGACGAAGAAACGAACGATACGGACAATGAATCGGAAGAACCCCGTACGGCCGCCCGTAAGCGCGTGCTGCGGCGGCCCGCGGGCCATGGCGACGAAAGCCTAAGGAAGGACGAGCCGGCCTTAGCCTCGCCCGCCTCGTCGCCTTCGCACCCCGGCTTCAGCTCGCTTAAGAATGAAGTGCAGGAAGAAGAGCGCAGAAGCAACCGCGCCCCGTCGCTGGTCGTGCCCGGCTTCGTTCGCAAGCAGGAGAGCTTCGACAAGGTAAAGGACGAAGGCGCCAAGCCCGAGCAGTCCGACAATCGTTCGCGCCTGTCCATAAACGAGCTAACCAGCATGGGTTTCAAGGAGCTCCGCGAGCTCGGCGCCAACATGGGCCTTAACCACGAGGAAATGATGCTGCTTAAGAAGCAGGAACTCATTTTCCAGGTGCTCAAGGCGCATACCGAACGCGGCGGCATAATATACGCGTATGGCTCGCTGGAAATCTTGCCCGACGGCTATGGCTTCCTTCGCTCCCCCCAGAACAGCTATCTGCCCGGCTCGGACGACATTTACATAAGCCCTTCGCAGATACGGCTTTTCAACCTGAAGACCGGCGACACCGTATACGGCCAGATACGCAGCCCCAAGGAGGGCGAGCGCTTCTTCGCCATGCTCAGGGTGGAGCAGGTAAACTTCGACGAGCCCTCGGTGGCGCAGAACCGCATACCCTTTGAAAACCTTACCCCCCTGTATCCCGAGCAGCGGCTGAACCTCGAGACGGACACCAAGGAAATATCCACCCGCATCATCAATCTCTTCTGCCCCATAGGCAAAGGCCAGCGCGCGCTCATCGTGTCGCCCCCCAAGACGGGCAAGACCATACTGCTGCAGCGCATAGCCAACGCCATCACCGCCAACCATCCCGAGGTATACCTCATCGTGCTGCTCATAGACGAGCGGCCGGAAGAGGTAACCGACATGGAGCGCACGGTCAAGGCCGAGGTCATATCCTCTACCTTCGACGAGCAGGCTTCACGCCACGTGCAGGTATCGGAAATGGTGCTGGACAAGGCTAAGCGCCTCGTTGAGCACGGCAAGGACGTGGTCATACTGCTCGACTCCATAACCCGCCTCGCCCGCGCCTACAACCAGACCGTGCCCACCTCCGGCAAGATACTCTCAGGCGGCGTGGACTCCAACGCCCTCCATAAGCCCAAGCGTTTCTTCGGAGCGGCGCGCAACATAGAAGGCGGCGGCTCGCTTACCATCATAGCCACGGCCCTTATCGATACGGGCTCCCGCATGGACGAAGTGATCTTCGAGGAGTTCAAGGGCACCGGCAATATGGAAATCAACCTTGACCGGCGCATGTCCGACCGCAGGCTCTTTCCCGCCATCAATATCAAGAAATCCGGCACCCGCAAGGAAGAGCTGCTCCTTACCGAGGAGGAGCTGCAGAAAATCTGGGTGCTGCGCAAGGTGATAAGCCCCATGGACGACTTAGAGATCATGGAGCTCCTCATTGACAAGATGATGAAAACTAAGAATAATGAGGCGTTCCTTCGCTCCATGAACACCCCCATGGGCGACTAAGGCAACGACGCTAGGAATTCGATTCGCGGTTATTTTATTGGCCGCGGGCGACCAAAACGCCGTCATACAGCCGGTTTTCTGGCATGTTTGACCGGCACGCAAGGAGAGGCTATGAAGAGCGGCATACACCCTAAGTACGAGCTCACGACCATCACCTGCGCGTGCGGCAATGTCATTGAGACCCGTTCGACGGTAAAGAACCTCCAGGTGGAAATTTGTTCCGCTTGTCATCCTTTCTTTACCGGCAAGCAGAAACTGGTCGACACTGCCGGACGCGTAGATCGCTTCCGCAAGAAGTACGGCATAAAGGAATAGCGCCTCCGCAGGGAAGCGCTATCCGCCGAAGGGCCGCCCGCAGGGGCGGCTTTTTTTTTGCCCCGCGGCTTTTGCCTTAAGAAAGCCCGCCAAAAAAAGGCGCGGGCGTGCGCGGCGCTAGGCTTCGAAGCCTTCCAGCAACGCCTTGAGGCGGGCAAGGGCTTTGCCTCGGTGGCTTACGCGGCCTTTCTCTTCCTGGCTGAGCTCAGCCACGCTCTTGCCCAGCTCCGGCAGGAAGACTATGGGGTCGTAGCCAAAGCCGCCCTCGCCCCGGGGGCTATCGAGAAGCAGCCCTTCGCAGCTCTCCTGCACGGTAAATATCCTATCCGCGCTGACGACGAGGGCAAGGCAGCAAATGAAGCGGCAGCTGCGCAGGCTCCTGCCCTTCATCTCGCCTAGGAGCAGGGCGTTGCGCTCCGGGGAGGACAGCGGCCCCTGGCCCGCCGTCGAGCCGTAGCGCGCGGAATACACGCCCGGCCTTCCGCCGAGGGCGTCCACGCAGAGTCCCGAGTCGTCGGCCAGGCAGGCCTGGCCGCATAGGCCATGCAGAGCCATGGCCTTGCCGAGCGCGTTGGCCATGAAGGTAGCGCCGTCCTCGGGAAAGTCGAAGTCTAAGCCAAGATCCTTCGGTATCCTCAGGCTCATGCCATGGAGCAGGGGGCGTATCTCTTCGATTTTATGCGCGTTGTTGCTTGCTAAGACTAGGTTCATGCTTCCTCCGCGGCTCATTGTAACGGAGGCGGGCGGCCGGATAAAGAGGGGCATCCCTACGCATTAGCTTGTACAGCCCCGCGTCCACGGTGCCTTTGGGCACGCCGAGCAGCTTGGCCACGAAGAGGTTTGATCCTTGCCTGCGTACGCGGCTTAGGGCGTATATGGCCCTCGTGTATATATGGCGGTCGCGCTCAATACGCTCTTGCAGGTAGCGCCGGCGCTCAGGATCGTATTCGCCGCGCAGGCGCAACTGGTTGGCGCCCATGCGCAGCCACGCGGCGTTCCGGCTCGAACGCTTCGCGTCTTGGTACGCTTCGCGCTCCTGGAGGCATATGCGCAGCCGCTCGTACGCGTGCATGAAGCTCGCGCCATCGCCGTCTAGGCTTTTCGCCATAACGGCAAGCTCCGCCTCGCTAAAGGACGCCGCGCATTTGACGCACAGATAGCGTACGCGCTCCCTGTACGCGCAGAGCTTGCGCGTACCCGTGATGCCGCTCTTCAGCGGGCTTGGCATAAACGAGCTATCCTGTTCAAGCTCGTCCCCTGGCTCCGCGGCGGGGCTGTCCGCGATAAAGGCGCTTTCCTTATAGAAAAGCTTGGCGCGATCGCGGCGCAGCGACAGGGCAAGATAACGCAGGGAGCTGGTCAAATAGGCGCTAAAGCTAGAACCCCTGTCCGCGTAGCGCTCGACGAGGCCGCAAATACGCGGCCAATAAGCGCAAAAGGCCTCGCCTACCTCGTCTTCGTCCTTGAAGCCATACTGCCGCGGTTGCGCGTACACGGCCTTGGCTATGCATTCCATGATGCGCGTCGTTTCCCTCGGTCCGCCTCTTTTCGCCACCAGGGCCTCCAGCTCTCCATTCATCATGTATCACCTCTCAATCAATTTTTCTATAAGGCAAGGCCCACCCTCGCCTTCCTGCGCTAATGAGAATAAGAGCAAGAAATATGCCAAGTCATAGATGGCCGCTGCGCAAGGCTCGCCTCAGAGCCGAAGATTGAGGCTTCGGGATTAAGCGGAGAAGAGGAGAAGAGGAGAAAAATAGTAGGGCTTACAGCAGTGCGACTATGGCTCCGGGTCAAAGGAAAGTCAACGCGTCATGACACTATCTGTGCGACTGCGCCGCCGATACGCGGGTCCCGCCCTCACCCGCCCTGCAGGGTAAAGGCAGGCGCCTCTATGCGTCAGGTAAAGCCCTATAGCGCGTTACCGTTTGTTACATGCGCACGCTAACCAGGCCACTATGCCAGCCTACCCCCAGCTAAAAGGCACTATAGATGGAGGATTTGTTACGAAGCGTTACGTTGGCCTGTTCAGGGTTTAGGCAAAGGCCGGCATAAAGGCCGCGATGATCTTTTCCTTTACCTCGTTCAGTTCGCCATACATATGGAGGCCGGCCGCTAGCCTATGGCCGCCTCCGCCGAATTGCGCGGCGATAGCCGCCACGTCGATAAGCTCGCGGGAGCGGAAGCCTACGGTGCATTCGCCTGGCTTCTCCTGCCGTATAACGACGACGGCCTCTACGCCTTCGACCGTCATGATGAGCTGATAGAGCATGTCGGAGTCCCTGCCCACGAGCCCATAACGCGCCTGTTCTTCCAAACCCATCCAGGTAAGGATAAGCCTGCCGTCGTACAGCGCCTCCGCCTTGGCGAGGAGCTCGGCCATAAGCTTGCGCGAGGCGAAGGGTTTGCCGCCGTTCATCATGGAGAATGCCCTCTTAGGCGAAGCGCCAGCCTCGACGAGCCTGGCGGCCATGGCGAAGGCGGGAGCGCTGCGCTCGTCAAGGTGCCTAAAAAAACCGGTATCGGTACACAGACCGAAGAGGAGCAGTTCGGCTTCCTCCTTACCGGGCTTATCGCCGAAGGCCTCGATGACGGCCTGCACGAGGCAGGTAACGGCAGGAGCGCTTGGCACGACGTAGCGCACCGCGCCCTCAGCCTCGCTCGAGGCATGATGATCCAGGAAGGCTAAAGGCAGGGCCTCAAGGCCTTGAGCGGCATCGCCCGCCCTCTTAAGCGAGGAGCAGTCGAGGACCACGACGGCTGAGCGCTCGTCGGGGGACCCGGATATCTTGGGGACGAAATTGCCCTCGTAGGAGGCGATTTCCGTACGGGAAAAAGGCCCAGCGGATAAAAGAACGGCCTTTTTGCCGCGTCGCCGCAGGAAGGAGGCGAGCGCGAGCTGGCTGCCCACGCAATCGCCGTCCGGCTCTTTATGCCCTACGATATAATACGTGGCGTAGAGCCCGAAAAATTCCAAGAGCTCCTGGGGAGGCGAAAAATCGTGGTGCATGCGGGCGCTACCGATCCTTTATGCCAGAAATAGTCCTAGTATTCTATCTTGACCGTATCGACTTTGAATGCGTCGCCTGGGTCGCCCTTCATCTCGCCCCAGCTGGCATGGCGTATGCTGCGCTGCGCGTAGAGCTTAAGGTGGCTGAAGGAGCCGTCGGACTTATAGTACACGACGAGGTAGGGATACTGCGGACCCTCGGCGCGTATGAGCTGCGCCTTGCCGCCGGCTACGAACCAGCCAATGGGCACGTTCAATTCGGCGAAGGAGGTCTGCCCCTTGCGATAAACGACCTTATAGCCCTGGGCATGGCCATAAATACGAATGACGTCGAGACGTACAGGATACAGGTCTGACACTTCCCGAATGGAACCGCTTGTATCCAAGCTGGAACCGCCGCTCGTTCCCTGCGCGAATACCGGAACTAGGGCAACAAGGGCCGCAAGCGCCAACGCTATCAAAAGGGCTCGTTTCATGTATTCCTCCATGTCGGTACACTGGGCATCCTGCCCTTGATTTAGTATAAGACGGCTCCAGGCTTTTCGCAATGCTCTTAGGAAGCAAAGATGGCGGGCTTGAGCCAAAGCCTCGCCATCCTGCATACTCTAGCCATGAACGGCATAAGCGACAGACAGGCGCGCGCGCGGGAACTCTATGCAGTACTGGTTGGCCTTTGGCCCGACCAGGGGCCGCTTCTGCATTACGCCAGCTGCTTCGAGCTGCTCATAGCGGTTATCCTATCGGCGCAATGCACCGACGAGCAGGTAAACAAGGCCACGCCGGCTCTCTTCGCCGCCTATCCGGGGCCGCGCGAGCTTGCCAGGGCGCCCCTCGATCGGGTCGAGGCCCTGGTGCGCACGACCGGCTTCTACCGCCATAAGGCCGCCAATATTATCGCCGCGGCTAAGCTTTTAGTGGAAGAATACGATGCCGCGGTGCCCGACAGCATAGAAGAGCTCGTGCGGCTGCCTGGCGTGGGCAGAAAGACCGCCAATCTAGTGGTAAGCGCCTGCTTTGGCAAGCCGGGCATAGTCGTGGATACCCACGTGCTGCGCACGGCCAGGCGCTTAGGCATCGCGCCCAGCGACGAGCCGGGCAGGAGCGAGCGGATGATAGCCGAGCTGTTGCCCGAAGAGCGCTGGACGGCTTTCAGCTTCGCCGTGAACCGCTTAGGCAAATTCTACTGCAAGGCC
>JBFZES010000158.1:0-3302 GCA_041306725.1 Spirochaetaceae bacterium
TGTTCGGGCTGGGCGATACCTTCGAGTGCTACGCCGTCAAGCGCGGCCCGAGCTGATAAACAAGGACACAAGCATGAAATCGGTTTTTATTTTAGGCGCGGGCGTCATGCAAGGCCCCGCCATCCTCGCGGCCTTGGAAAAAGGCTACCGGGTAGCGGTGGCGGACGGCGATGCGTCGGCGGTCAATGGAATCTACGCCCATCAGTTTCTGCGCATAGACTTAAAGGACAGGGAAGCCCTGCTAAAGGCCGCGCGCGATATCGATGGCCTGGCGGGCGTTTTCACCGCCGGCACCGATTTTTCCGCCTCGGTCGCGTATATAGCGGAGCGTTTGGGCCTGCCGGGCATAGGCTTAGAGGCGGCGCTTGACGCCTCGGATAAGGCTCGCATGCGCTCGCGCTTGGCTCAGGCGGGGGTGCCTGTCCCGCTTTTCGCCTCAGGCGGCGCGCTTGATGACCCCGTAGCCTTAGCGCGGGGCTTGTTCGAGGCGGGCGCGAGCCTGCCCTTGGTCGTGAAGCCGGTGGATAATATGGGCTCACGCGGCTGCAGGCTCGCTCGGAACGAGGAAGAGCTACAGTCATCCTGGGCCGATGCCATAGCCAATTCTCGCGGCGGCAGGGCCATAGTGGAAGAATTCTTGGATGGCCCGGAATTCAGCGTCGATGCGCTGGTGCAGGACGGCCGCATAGCGCTACGAGGCATAGCTGACCGCATCGTCACCTTCCCGCCGTATTTCGTCGAGCTTGGGCACACCATGCCCAGCGCCTACGATGACGGAATCATAGCCGAGGTGCTCAAGGTTTTTTGCGATGGAGTGCGCGCCTTAGGCATAGTATCCGGAGCGGCTAAAGGCGACATGAAATACACGCGCAAAGGCGCTTACGTCGGCGAAATAGCCGCCCGTTTATCAGGCGGCTATATGTCCGGCTGGACCTATCCCTACGCGAGCGGCATCGATCCCGCCTCCGAAGGCTTGGATATCGCCTGCGGCGTTAAGGCGCGGCTTCCAGAAGGCCCCTGCTCCTTCGTGTCGGCGGAGCGGGCCTTCATATCGATACCCGGAGAGCTTTTAGAGCTTCATGGCGTTGGCGCCGCCCGCAGGATGCCTTACGTAAAAGACCTCTTTTTACGCGCGAAACCAGGAGATCGCCTACAGTTTCCCATGAATAACGTACAGAAGGCGGGCAACGTGATAAGTCAGGCGCCAAGCCACGAGCTTGCCGAACGCTACGCGGAGGCCGCCGCCCGTACGGTACTGCTTCGGCTTAAGCCGGGAGACCAAGAAACCCGCGGCTTTCTCGCCTTGGACGGCGCTTCGCCCAAGGCGAAGGGCGAGGGCCTCTACCCATGGGCGCCTCCCGCTTATAGCCCCTCAGCTATGCATATGGGCTACGTGGAATCGCTGCCCGACATACTGCGGCTTGAAAAGCCGGCGCGCAGCGTAGGCATCGCCCGCCTGCCTGCCATGGATGGCGATTTCGGCCGCGACTGGCTGGGCAGGAGCCTGCAGGAAAGCCTTGAGGCGGTAGAGCGGCTTTGCGGGGCCACCTTAGGCGACAAGGCCGATATCGTGCTCGGCCGTTCCTTCTGGAAAGCCCTTTTCAAAGGCGGGTATCAGGGCGCGGCCTGGCTTGTCGATACTATATGCATGGAGCAAGCCCAGAAATGAAACCGTACGCAGCGCGGCTACTCGTATGCCTTCTCTTGCTGGGCTTTTTAGCCGCGTCCGCGCACGGGCAAGCCGCATCGGGGCCAAGCCCAAGCGCGCAAGCCGATATCGCCGCGCAGGCGAAGGCATGGTCGGCGCGCTGGAGTTTCGACGCGCTGAGCGGCAACGGCTATATCGTTCGCGGCCAGGACCTTGTGCGCTTCCGGCTAGGATACCCAGCGTACATAGCCGGCGGCGGCGCCCTGATAAGCGCTCCCGCGCCGGTATGGAACGGCGCGCGCGTGGAGCTGCCCTCCGAGGCGGTCAATGCCCTGCAACGCTGGTTTGAAGAGCGCGACGCCGATAGGGCGTCAAAGACCACCGTCGTGGCCATCCTTATCGATCCTGGCCATGGCGGCAAGGATCCCGGAGCTATAGGAGAATACGGAAGCGGCGCGGGCAAGTTCCGCATAGCGGAAAAAGACGTGGTCTTGAGCATAGCCAAGGACCTTCATAAACGTTTAAGCGAGCGATGGCCCGATAAGCGCATATTGATCACGCGCAGCGGCGATACCTATCCAAGCCTGGACGAGCGCGTGGAAATGGCCAACAAAGCCGAGCTGTCCGTGAACCAGGCCATTATCTATATTTCCATCCATGCGAACGCCTCGTTTAATAAAAACGCCTCCGGTTACGAGGTGTGGTACCTTAATCCGGAATACCGGCGCACGGTCGTTGACGCTAAAAAAGCCGAAGGCGTGGATAAAGAAGTATTGCCCATACTCAACGCCATGCTCGAAGAGGAATACACGACGGAGAGCGTTTTCCTTGCCCGCTCCATACTCGACGGCATAAGTTCGTCCCTAGGCCCCGCGACGGCTAATCGCGGGCTTCGGGCGGAAGAATGGTTCGTCGTGCGCAACGCGCGCATGCCTTCGGTACTGGTAGAAGTAGGCTTTGTTACCAACGAAGCCGAGGCGAGGCTCTTAGCCGACGAAGGGCACTTGCGAAAGCTCGGCGACGGCATCTATAATGGCGTGCTGTCGTTCGTCGATTATTTCGAGAGAAGAAGGAGCGCGTCCGCACCGTGAATTATACTATACCAGAAATGCTTTCAATAACGAAAAAAGGGGCGGATACCCTGCTTAAGCCCAAGATATTTTGGCTGGCGCTTATTGGGCTTTCGCTGCTCATAGCCTTTATAGCGACCGTATCGAGCCCCGCTATAAAGCCCGCGAGCCTTTGGTTTCCCCGATCGCGCGCCGGCGGGGTCGGGGCGGAGCTTCGCTATCTGCCGGTGCGGCCAAGCGTAGAGGCTTCGGCGAGGGAACTCGTGGAAGAGCAGCTCCTTGGCCCGATGAGCCAGGATTTTTTGCCTATCGCCTATCCTTCATCAAGCGTGCGCCTCGTTTTAACCCGAGGTCGCGATTTGTACGTGGACCTGAGCTCCGATATACTCTTTGGCAGGCTGCTGTCCAGCGCCGTGTATAGCGAGGCCCTTTTAGCGCCCAAAGAGGTCCTTTCGCTGATTGAGAAGACGCTTTCGTGGAATTTCAGCGCCTGGAAGCTATTTTTAACGGTAGATGGCAGGGAGCCCGGCTTTTATGAGCCGGAGGAGCTAACTGTTGAGTAGAAAATACAATAAAATAATTGA
>JBFZES010000159.1:0-4632 GCA_041306725.1 Spirochaetaceae bacterium
GACGCGGCGCGGGGGCGCTCGCGCGGGGCGCGGGCTCCGCGGCCTTGGATGCCGGGGCGGCCTGGGCGCCCTGAGGCCTGCCATCCACGCCAAGCTCCGCTACCTCTACCCCGGTAACCACGTCGGGTATGAAGGCTATGGCGCGCAGTTCCTCGGCGCTCTTCTCGGAAGCCATGTAGTAGCTCACCGTGGGGTTGAACACGTCCTCGTAAAGCCGCTCGAAATCGGGCACGGTCTTAAGCACCGTGCCTACGTCGCGCAGGGCGGCGAAGGCGTGAATAGCGCTAACGGTATTCATCACGTTGCTCTCGTCGAAATGCAGGTCTAAGAGGTAAATTTTCCTATCCTGGCCTGCGGCTTCGCGCATCTCAAGGATCTCGTACTCGGTTAATCCCGATACGGGCGCGGCGGCCTTAGCCGGGGCCGCGGGAGCCGCGGCCTTTGGGGCGCTCTTTGGCGCGCTCTTGGCGGCGGCGCGGCCGGGTATGAGGGCGGCTAGGCGCGCGCGTATGCCCTCGGCGTCTCCCGAGTACACGCTGCCCTCGGCCCTGGCGTCGAGCATGGCCTTGACCACGTCTATGCCGGCAAGGAGCGCGTCGATGATCTCTTCGCCCACCTTGACCGCGTCTGAGCGGATGGCGTCCAGGAGATCCTCGAGCACATGGGTAAACTGGGCCAATTCGCCCATTTCCACCGTGCCGGCGCCGCCCTTAAGCGTATGGGCGGCGCGGAAGATCTCGTCGACCGCGTCCCGGTTACCCGGGTCGTTTTCGAGCACCAGGATGTTCTGCTCTAGGGCATCCACCTGGCTCGTGGCTTCGGAGAAGAAATCCTTGAGTAGCTCTTGGTTATTCGGGTCAAGGTAATCGCTCATCGTATCTTCTAGTCTTATATGTAACGTCTCTTTAGTCAAGCCAGGATATGAAAGAGCCTTTTTATTAACCCGCGAAAGCCGCTTTTCAAGGACAAGGCGCTTTTGGCCGATGTATAATGGTAGATAGAGCGCTACAATCAAGGGGAGCGCCCGCTTACAAGCTGGCGCAAGGAGCCGTTATTCGATGAAACGAAACATAATACTCATAATCATGCTCTGCGGCGCTTTGGCGGCGGCCTTCGGCGCGGGGCTGTCCGTGCCTGAATTCGGCATAATCACCAACGGCAGCCTTAACGACGACGGCCTCTTCGAGCTATCCACGCGCATAGCGCTCGACATGCTCGTGCAGGGCGGCGCGAAATTCGCCGCATGGTTCAAGCTGGGCTTCAATAGCGCCACCCTGGAAGATTACCTGACCGCCCTCAATATACCTTCTCCCCTGCCAGATGTCGCTTATGTGGACGCTGACCTTTATGCCGCCATACGCAGGCTCGAGCAGAGCAGCGGCCTTAACCTGAAAACCGCGGCTATATCCTTTAGCGGCGCCTTCGACACGCCTTTGGACCTTACCCTCTTCGTGGGCAGCATGGATACCATAGCCTCAGGCATGGACTACCCCGCCCTCTTCGGCTCCCGGCCCTTCGCGAGCAAACTGCGCGGCTTCCTGTACTACCCCGAGGGCATAAAAGACAATCCATCCCTGGTATACGACGGGCTGCACGAGGTATACGGCACCGGCCTGCGCATAAGCATGCCGGGGGACCGCTTCATTCCCTCGCTCTACCTCTATCAGGACTCGTATTTGGGGGGCGGCAAATACTCCGTGGACGCGCGGGCGCAATTGAACGGGGAAAGCGCCAAGCTCGAAGCCTTCCTGGGCGCGTCCTTCCCGGAAGCCAGCCTGGGCACATACCGCGGCGGCCTGCTTTTCTATTACGATACGGGCAGCATAGGCAGCTTCTATGCCCAGCTGGGCGTGCCGCGCTGGGATCCCATGGCGGGCTTCGACATGAGCCTCTTCTATTTTCTGTTTGAGCCGCGCTTCGACTTTGGCCCCGGCATGCTGACGATCACCGTATTCCACCACCCCGGCTACTATCTGCAGGCAAGCACCGGCGAAGCGGGCTTCCTGGAGCTGCGCGCCGACCTCGGCTTCGGCGATCCGGCGGCGGGCACGGCCTATGGCGGCGTGGAAAGCGAGATATCCTATGACCCGAACGCGGCCTCGTCGCCGCTCAGCCTCAGCGTAGGCCCCTATTTCCAGACCCTGTGGAGCGGCGTAAAAGTGGATCTGCGCCTGGATATCAAGGCCTTCCCGGTGCCCGCGCTGTGGTATGGCATGTTCTCGCCCTCGTTGGGCGTAAGCGCTTCATTCTGAGGTAACGCATGATACGATCGAGCGGATACAGAGCGCAGCTTGGCATTTCCCTTGTAGCGGCCCTAGCGGCCTTGCTTATGGCGCCGGCCGCGGCCTCCGCGCTGGACCTTACGGCCGAGCTGCTTTTAGGCAATATGAACCTGGACTGGGGCGGGACGAGCCCCGTGGCCGCCGCCGCCTACCCGGCCGATCTGTGGGTGTACGGGGCGGAAATAACCCTGACCGAAAGGCTCGGGGACGCCTTCGTGCTCGAGACCAGCTATGCTACCGACCCCATACTCAGGCACATACTGCGCAGCGCTATCGCGTATGAGTCGGGCATAGTGCGCATAGCGGCCGGCCCGGTGCTCGGCGCCTTCAACACGGCCGCCACGCCCATCAAGGCGGGCATAAGCGTGGGCCTTCGCGTCGACCTGCCCGGCTGGGCCTTCGTCAGCGCGCGCGCGGACTCCTCCATGGGGGCCGGCCTCATCGCCGAGGGCGATTACGCGCAGGAACTGGCGGAACTGCAGGCCGGATGGTATGTATACAACGCCATATGCAGCGCAAGCGTGCTTACCAGGAAATTTTACCACGTGATTGCGCCAGGCGACATACTCGCCGATTCCTCCAACCGCTACGCCTTCGGCGTGGACGTGTTCAAGAAGGGCAGCCCTTATCGCGTAAAGCTGGATTTCGGTTATCAGGACATAACGAGAAGCTACCCTGACACAACCATAGACAAGCTGGGCATCGTATTTATTGGGGCCAGGCTCAACGCAGCCCTCAGCCCAACCCTCTCTATCATCGCCGACCTTGAAAGCGGCGTGTACGCCTTTGGCCTTGAGGCCCTAGCCGGCCGCGGCCCCGATCCCAACGCCTTTATCTTCCGCGCTAGCCTGGGCGTGGGCCTTAAGCTGGGCACGCAAAGCGCGCCGCTCCCGGAGGAAGCTTCGTCCCCGTAGGACGAAACGCAGGAATAAGAAAAGCCGGGAGCTGTCCCGGCTTTTCTTTTGAGCCGCCCGGGGATCGCCCTTCAGCGCTCGTCATCCTGTCTCGCGCTTACGGGCCGCGCCTCTCGCTTACGCGCATTTATTGGGCGGGGGCGAAGCCCCCGTACCCCTGCGGTCCTGCGAGTCTCGGACCGCACGTGCGCGCTTTTCGCGCCTATGCGGCGCGCGCTCATCGCTGTGGGGGGGGATACCCCCCGGAAGCGCCTTTACTAGGCGCTTCCTCCCCCTGCGGCGCTGCGAGTCTCGCGCCGCATGTTCGATCCCCGGGAGGCGTTTACTAGTCAATGGATTTATTCTGTCGATCAGTCGCTTGAAAATATGAGCCGCCCGGGGATCGAACCCGGCACCCACGCCTTAAAAGGGCGTTGCTCTGCCAGATGAGCTAGCGGCTCAGGCTAATAATGGATGGTGGTCCGTAAAAGCGCTGGCCTGACCATACCCTCCGCGGGGCATGCGTGTCAAGAAACAGCGCCTAACGGCATCAATAGCGGAAATCGAAGGATAGGGCGAGGTTAAAGACCGGCCTTGTTCCGGGCTCCATGCCTAATTCGCGGCCGTACATGGCCAGGTTTACGGTGAACCAGCTCAGGTCCAGGCCTAGGCCCGCCGAGGGAAGGGCTTCCCGTATGCCGCCGCGCACGAACAGAATATCGAGCAGGGCAAGCTCCAGGCCAGCGCTTAGGTTGAGTATGGCGTTGCGAGGCAAGGGCTCAAAGAGATTGAGCAGGTCGCGGTAATCCAGCATCACGTTGACGCCAAGGCCCAGGTCGGAGAGAAAGCGGAAGGGCAGCGCGTACAAGAGGCCTACGGAAAGATCCGCGGGCACGAGGCCCATGACCGGCGAGGTAGAGGGGCTGGCCTGATAGTCGCTGAAGCTTGCGTACTCGCTAACCATGGCCGGGCTATATACGTCGCGCGCCACTAAGCCCAGGGCGAGGCCGAAGGGGCTCGTCCAGCGCGCCCCCGCGTCCAGGCCTATGCCCGATACTATCCTGAACGGCGTAGCGCCTAAGAGATCGGCAGGGCTAAGCACGGTATTCATCAAATCCTCGATCGTGCCGTTCTTAAGGAATTGCGCGCGTATAAAAGCCTTGGGCATGATGCCCAGGTCTATGGCGTGGCCGCCTTCAAGGCTTATGCGGTGCGCGTAGCCGCCGGCTATGAGCAGGTCCTCGCCGGCTAGGAGGGAAGCGTTCAAGAGCGATATGGCGTCTATCTTTACCGACGTGCTGTTGAATACCCCGAAGCCCAGGCCCTTGCCCACGAAGCCGAAGCTTATAGGCCCCGCCAGCTCTAGCCCTACGTAGAGCCTGCCCGCCGGGTCCAGTATAGAGGGTATCGCGGCTACGGGGTCCCCGCCTGAGAAAAAGAGATTGGCTATGTCGAAT
>JBFZES010000160.1:0-20559 GCA_041306725.1 Spirochaetaceae bacterium
GCTCGGCCTTGTTAAAGCCGAGCTCCGCGAGCAGCTCTACGTTCATGGGGGTGGCCATGGCCACGACCGCTTCCCGCACGCCGGCCATGCCCTTTATGCCGCGGGCAGCGAGCATGAGGAAAACGGAGTCGTAATATGAATCTTTGCGTACCGTTAATCGTTTCATTGTACCACCTGGACTGTCTAGTATACCACTCTATTCCCGAGGGGAAAAGTCTTGAATATCCTCGAGCCCCGCCTGAAAGCCTTCAAGGCTGTCACGTCCCGAGCTGGCTCCATGCGTTAAAGCCTCCGCTATAGCCTGAGTCAAGGCCGAGCCTCCGTCTGCGCCGCAGCGCAGGCAGGCCTGCCGTACCCGCGATAGATAGGCGGGCGGCGCGCCCGCGAGCGCACCAAGGAGCAGGGACTGCCCGCCGCGCCGGTACGGGCCAAGCCCGCGCTAATGTCCTCCCGTAGACGCGGCAGCGCGGTACTCGAGCGTTCCGGCGCGCCAGCCGCTCCGTCAAGCACGGCGACTAAGCCGCCTAATTCCGCGGCCGCCAGGTAGCCGGCCAGCCAGTCATCCCCAGAGGGCGTCGTGCCCGGCCCGAAGCCTACGAGGCAGGCCGGAAAATCCCGACGCCCTTTAAGGCGCGCAAAGGCCTCCGCGAACGGGCCTTCGCCCCCTATGCCGTCGCTAGCGCGCGCATCCGAGGGGCGTCGCTTCAAGGCCGAATCGAGCAAGGCCTGGGCAGACGCTAGGGACGCGCGCAAGTCCGCCGCGCTTCCCCGCGCGCCGAGGCGGGCAGCCCGCAGTTCGTCGCGCGTATCCCAAGGCCCCGCGCCGACGAGTTCCAGGGTAAAGCCCCGCCCTTCGCGGTACAGCCCCGCGGAGCCTGCGCCTCCGCCTAGGCATAAGGCCAGGATAGGGCCGCGCGCGCCGCCCCCGTCCGCGGGCATACGGTATTCGACGAAGGCCGGCTCATCCTCACCAGAGCGCTCGAATGCTTGCATAGCCTTCCGCGCAAAGGCTTCCCAGCCCCCTTCCAGGGCTATGGCCCGCGCTTCCATATCCTCGGCTCCGCGTACCAGGGACACGAAGGCTCCGTCGGGGTGGAGCAGGGATATAGCTCGTGAAAATACGCCGACGATACGCGCGCTCCAGTATGGCGGCGGCACGAGAAAGCCGATGCTAAAACGCACGCGTAAGGCTCCTTGAAGGAAAAGGCCGCCCGGTTAAGGGCGGCCGCATAGCAGATTCAGATGCCCGTAGGCATATCAGCCCTCAGCGGAGGTGATGTCCTTGGGCCTGAGTATCAGGTTGAGCACGATGCCGAAGATGGCGGCGAGGCCGAGGCCGGACAGGTTCAGGTTGCCGAACTTGAAGGCGGCTCCGCCGAGGCCGAGCACGAGCATGGCCGCGGTTATGATGAGCAGCTTCGGGTTGGACAGGTTTACCTTGGCGTCTACCATGTTCTTGATGCCGATGGAGGAAATCATGCCGAAGAGCAGGATGGAAATGCCGCCGATGACCGGGCCGGGTATGGTGCCGATGAGGGCGGTGAACTTGGGTATCATAGCCAGCACGATGGCGAATACCGCCGCTATGCGCATGACTACGGGATTCCTGACGCCGGTGAGCGCCACGGCGCCGGTGTTTTCGGAATAGGTGGTATTGGCCGGGCCGCCTATGAGGGCCGCTACGGTGGTGGCTACGCCGTCGCCGATAAGGGTGCGGTGTATGCCCGGGTCCTTAATGAAGTCCTTGCCAACCACGTTGCCTATGGCCAACACGTCGCCGAAGTGCTCTACCATCGTGACGATGGCTATGGGCACCATGATGGTTATGGCTTCAAGGGAGAACTTGGGGAAGGTGAACTTGGGGAAGCCTATCCACGCGGCGTCCCGCACGCTGGAGAAATCCACGACGCCGATGATGACGGCAAACAGGTAGCCGGCTACCAGCGCGAAGAGCACGGGAAGGTTGGACAGGAATTTCCAGCCGAATTTCGGGAAGCTGATCTTTACGAAGATGCCTACGGCGAAGGTGAACAGGGCTATGCCCCAGGCGCCGTTCACGCCTATGGCCTCGACTACGCCTTGGGAGAAATCGCCCCTGGCGTTCTGGATGGCCACCGGGGCAAGAATCAATCCTATAAGGATAATCATAGGCCCGGTAACGTGGGGCGGCAGTATCTTGTGCAGGTTGTCGTAGGATACGAACTTGAAGATGATGGCAACCACGACATAGAGGAGGCCGGCTACCACGATGCCGCCGAGGGCATAGGGCAGGCCCAGGGTGCCGCCTATGGCCACGATGCCGGGGATGAAGGCGAACGAGCTGCCCAGGAACACCGGTACCTTAAAGCCGGTGACGATGTGGAATATCCAGGTGCCGATACCGGCGGCGAACAGGGTCACGCCGACGTCCAATCCGGTGATTATCGGGACAAGCACCGTCGCGCCGAACATGACGAAGGTGTGCTGCAGTCCCATGACGACATTCTTACCGGTCAGGTCTTTTTCTTTCTCCACGGCTTACTCCTCTCGCCTCGGGTCCTGCCGAAGTATCGACCCCAGGCGCTATAAAGGCGGTAACGGCCCCCGTGGCCGACGGCCACGTACCGGGGCGCCCCGCGAACGGCGCGCTACGGCTAAGGTACCGCGTACCCTGCGCGCGCGCCGAACGATCACGAAGCTACATTAGTCGTGCTTGCGCAGTTCCGGCGCGGAACGGCACGAGCCGACGGGCGATTTTGTTATCCAGTTGTCTATAGGCTCTTTTTTCTGTATGGAGCGCCATACGTCCTCGAAGCGCATGGGCATGTGGGTAATCTCCGCTCCGGTAGCCTTCTGTATGGCGTTGCCGAGCGCCGGGGCCACCGATATCATGGAGTGCTCGCCGACGCCGCGGGCGCCGTAGGGGCCGTCTATCTGCGGCGTTTCCACCACGGCGCACTCTATCTCCATGGGCAGGTCCTTGGCCGTGGGTATCTTGTTGTCGGTGAAGGACGGGTTTAAAAGCCTGCCCTGCTGGTCGTAGATGTAACCCTCGCATATGGCTGTGCCCAGGCCCTGCATCATGCCGCCTATAGCCTGGCCGCGAACGATGTCGGGGTTTATGGCCCTGCCCACGTCGTATATGCTGGCTATCTTGAGCACGTTGTATTCGCCCGTCTCCTCGTTCACCTCGACTATCATGCCATGGGCGCCGAAAGTCCAGTCTAAGGCGGGATGGCCCTCGCCCGTTTCCTTATTCAGGTTGGACAGGCCTTGGGCTATGTAGCGGCCCACGCCTATGAGGGGGCCTCCTATGCCGTTGCCGTTGGGCAGGGCAAGGCCTACCGCCATTGAGGCGAAGCGCACGCCCTGGTCGGGGTGGTGCTTAAGGTATACGCGCTCGCCGTCGTGCCCAAGGTCGCGTACGTTGGCGTGCAGGGCCTCGGCGGCCACGGCGTAGGCGTTCTTGATCAGGTCCTCCGCCGCCAGTATGGCCGCGTTGCCCGACAAGAGAAGGCCCTTCGAGGCAACGGTCTGCCAGTCGTAGGGGTCGCGGTCGGTATCGTTCTCAAAGGCCACCTTTACCTTTTCGAGCGGGAAGCCCAGGGTCTCGGCCACGATCTGCCGTATGGACGCGTAGGTGCCCTGGCCGTAGTCGGTAAGCGCCAGGTTCACCAGCACCGAGCCGTCTTCGTTCATCTTGAGCACGACGGCCGTTGCGGTGAAGGGCGGCATGGCCGGGGCCTTCTGCAGGGCGGCCACGCCCTTGCCTATCTTCCAGCCTGTCTTCTTCTCTCGCGCCTTTTCGGCGTCGGTAAGCTTTCCGTAGTCGATGCGGCGGGCCGCTTCCTCTATGCACTTCACCACGTTGCCGGTGCTGGCCAGGATTTCTTCGCCGGTCATGGTCTTGGAGCCGGGACGCAGGGCGTTCTTGAGCCTGAATTCCAAGGGGTCCATGCCTATGGCCGCGGCTATGAGCTCCATGTGCCGCTCTACCGCCCAGTGGAATTCCACGTGGCCGAAGCCGCGGTAAGCGGTGCCGTAGGGCTTGTTGGTGTAGATGGTATACGCGTCGAGCCAGGCGTTGGGTATCTCGTAGGGGCCGGATGCGGAATAGCCCGATGCCCTGGTCACGTTTACCGCGTAGTCGGCGTAGGCGCCCGAGTCCCAGTACATGGTCATGTGCTGGGCCAGTATCTTGCCCTCCGCCGATACGCCGGTCTTGATGCGGTAGGTAAGCGCCGAGCGGCAGGGCAGGAGGCTGAATTCCTCCTCGCGGCTGGCCTGGAACTTGACCGGCTTGCCGCCGGCCTTGCGGGACAGCACCGCGCAGAGCGGCTCCACGCCTATGCCCGCCTTGCCGCCGAAGCCGCCGCCCACGTAGGGTATCTGCACGCGCACGTTGGCGTGGCTTAAGCCGAAGGCGTGGGCGAAGAGATTGCGTACGGTAAAGGGGGACTGCGCGCTCGTCCATATCGATATCTTGTCGCCCTTGCCCCACTGGACTATGGCCACGTGGGTTTCCATGGGCACGTGCTGCACCGAGGGGCAGGAGTATTCGCGCTCGATCACGTAGGCGGATTCCTCGAAGCCCTTATCCACGTTGCCCTTGCGGAGCTTGGTGTGGTTGGCGATATTGGTGCCGGGCTTGGGCGTGAAGGCGGCCGCCACGTAGGAATAGCTGCCAAGCTCCGGGTGCACGAGGGGCGCGTCGGGCTTGAGGGCGTCCATATGGTGCAGCACGGGCGGCAGGGCCTCGTATTCCACCTCTATGGCCTCTACCGCCGCGCGCGCCTGCTCTAGGCTGTCGGCGGCCACGGCGGCCACCGCTTCGCCGTAATGGCGCACCTCGCCCTTGGCCAGTATGAACTTGTCGACGATGTAGAGCCCTATGTGCACGTCCAGCTCTTCGCCGGTAACGATGGCGCGCACGCCGGGCAGGGCCGCGGCCTTGGCGCTGTCTATGCGCTTGATGCGGGCGCGGGCATGCGGGCTCTTCTTAACCTGGGCGTGGAGCATGCCGGGCAGTATCATGTCGCTTACGAAGCCGGCCTCGCCGGTGAGCTTCTCCAGCATATCCGGGCGCCCGGCCTTCTTGCCTACGTAGGAGAGGTCTTCGGCCTTGATGTCGTCAAACATGCTCGAGCTCCCCTTTCTCGTTCGCGCCGGTCAGCTCGCTTACGGCCTCGATGATCTGCACATAGCCCGTGCAGCGGCAGAAATTGCCTTCCACGGCTTCTTTTATCTCTTCGGTCGAGGGCTTGGGCTTATTGGCCAGGAGTTCCTTGACCGACATGACCATGCCCGGCGTGCAGAAGCCGCACTGTACGGCATGGTGCTTCTCGAAGGACGCCTGGATGGCGGAAAGCGATGGGCCGGACGCCTCGCCTTCTATAGTGTTGATGACCGCGCCATCGGCCTCGGCGGCGAGCATCATGCAAGAATTGACCGCCTTGCCATTGAAGATGACGGTGCAGGCGCCGCACTCTCCCATGCCGCAGCCTTCCTTGGTGCCGGTAAGGCCGAGCTCTTCGCGCAGGAAGCGCAGGAGGGTATGGTGCTCAGAACAGTCGCGCTCGTAGAGCAGGCCGTTCACCGTAAGTTTGATTCGCATATTATTTCACCTCCGCGAGGAGGCGCCGCACGTAGACGCCTATCATGTGCTCCCGGTACTCCTTGGTGCCGCGCACGTCGCTTATGGGGGACACGGAGGCCAGTACCTTGGCCACCGCCTCTTCGGGGCTATCCTTGGCGCTTACGCTCTCCACGAGCACCGGCGTAGGCGCGGCGGAGCTCACGGCGAAGCGCAGGCGGTCGCCTAGGCGTACCATGAGCACGCCCACGATGCCCAGGTCGTGGCCCGCTATGCGCTTTAGTTTCTTGTACGAGCCGCGCGCGCCTTTGGACGCCGCCGGCACTAGTATGCGCTCAAGGTACTCGCCCGGCTTAAGCGCGGTCTTCTTGACGCCGGTAAAGAAGTCCTTGAAGGCCAGCTCGCGCTCGCCCCCCTTGGAGCGAAGCACGGCCTTGGCGTCCAGGCAGAGCAGGGCGGGGGCCATGTCCGAGCAGGGCGAGGCGTTTACCACGTTGCCCGCCACCGTGGCGCGGTTGCGTATCTGATGGCTGGCGAGCTCGTGGGCGCATACGCAGAGCACCGGGTACTGTTCACGCACGAAGGCTGAGCGCAGAAGGTCGTTTATGCTCACCGCCGGCCCTATGGAAAGGCCATCGGCCAGGCTGCCGCTCAAAGCCTCGGCGCCTGGCACTTTCTTCCCGTCTATGACGAAGCGCGGCCTCATGAGGCCGTTGCGTATATTCGGTAATAAATCCGTTCCGCCGGCTAGGAATTTGCCGTCGTCCCTGTGCTCGTCCAACGCTTGCGCCAGATCCGCGGCCGTGCGCGGAGCCAGGTAGCTGAACTCATAAAGCATGCTTACCCGCCTTTCCGTATAAAAAATAAAAGACCCGGACTAGTATCCCGGATCCTTGTAGGGTACGATTGTTAATATCGACGATATCATTAAAGCCCCGTTAGCATGCTCCGTCAAGCAAAATCGATGGATTTGTCATGTTGGAGACGGCCGCGGGCGCGGCCGTAGCGAGAGCTGCGCAAGGCTCGGCGCGGCTCTAGAGGAGGCCTAATTCCTGCGCCGCGTTGAATGCGCAGCGGTGCTTAAGCTCGCTTATGGAGCGGTCGGAGCGGTAGGCGCAGTGGTCGCTCATAATGACTTTAGGATGGCCTAAAAGGGGGTGGCCGGGCATCGGAGGCTCCTGGTCGAGCACGTCCAGGCCCGCGCCGGCGAGTCGGCCGTCGTCAAGGGCGCGAGCCAGTTCCGCGCTGTCCACTATGCCGCCGCGGGAGCAATTGATTAAGAAGGAACCGGATTTCATGCGAGAAAGCGAGCGCCGCGAGAAGAGGCCCTTCGTGTCGGCGCAGAGCTTAAGGTGTATGGACAGCGCGTCGGATGAGGCTAGGAGCTCATCGAAGGATACCGCGCGGATTTCGGCGCCGAAGGCCGCCGCCGCCTGGCCGAGCTCGCTTTCCAGTAAATTTTGGGTGCAATGAGGGCTCCATACCAGGATAGCGGCCGGCTGCAGCGCAAGGGCCCGCTTGGCGAAGGCCCTGCCTGAGCCGCCGAAGCCCGCCACGCCTATGACGCCGCCGGAGAGCGAACGCTGAGGGCTCGTTATGTTCCAGGAACCCGCCCGTATGGCGCTGTTGCGCTCGCTTATGCCGCGGAGCAGCGCAAGGAGCAGGGCCAGGGCATGGTCGGCTACCTCGGTGTTGCAGTAGCCGGGCACGTTGCGCACGACTATGCCGCGGGCCGTGGCGGCGGGTATGTCCACGTTGTCCATGCCTATGCCGTAGCGGCTTATCACCTTGCAGCGCTTAAGCCCGGCTATGGCCGTGGCGTCCATGGGAGCCAGGTTAAGGAGCACGGCGTCCGCCTCGGCGCAGGCCGCCACGATGTCCTTGGCGCTATGGCAGTTGGCCACGCGCAGCTCTATGCCCAGGGGCTCAAGCACGGCGCGCTCCTCGGCTATGGAGCCATGCCGCTCGTCGCTAATGATGAACACCGGCCGCTCCACCTCGACGATGCGCTTGAGTTTTACCGATCCCTCGGCCCGCGTGCCCGCTACGCTCATTCTTGCTTATCCAGGAGTTTGTCCAAGGCGTTATGGCTCATCTTAAGGGCTCCAAATACCGCATGGGTGTCCTTTACGCTGGACGAAATGCGCTCCAGCGAGTGGAGGCCGTCGCCTAGGGCGACGTTTTCTTCCTTTAATGCGCCGGCTATCTGGCTTAGGAAGCTACCGGCCTTATCTACACTATCGGCATTTTCCCGGAAAGCAGAACTGACTTCGCCAAAGGATTCCTTAAATCGCGTGAAAATCCGCACGAAGTCGTCCATGCGGCCCGAAATGGCGGCTACGGACGAGGAAAACTCGCCTAGGCTCGTCTCTATCTGCTTGGCGAAGTCTCCGGTCTGGCCCGCGAGGGTTCGTACCTCGTTGGCGATGATGCGGAAGCCCTTGCCTACCGAGCCCGCCCGGGCTGCCTCTATGGACGCGTTGATGGCAAGGATATTGGTGCGGTCCGATACGTCCTGTATTGACCCGGTAATGCTGGCCACGCTTTTCGTCTTCTCGAAGAGATGGTCGAACATGGAACCGATCTCCTTGGCCGCGGCCACGCCGCTCTCCACGTCCTTCATGCGCTCCTGTATATCGTTGTTGGCGCCGGCATTGCCCTGGAGTATCTCGTCCATCATGCCTTCTATGCGGTCGGCGTTGCTGGCCGTGCTGCCGCTCGTCGCCCGAATTTCCTCGAAGGCCGCCACTATGCTGCTCAGGCTGCGCTCTACCTCCGCAAGCGAGCTGTCCAGTATTTCTAGCGAGTGCTGCGTTACCGCGTTGAGCACGACGCTCTTGTTGTAGCCTACGACGAAGCGGGCTATGGCGGTCTCGTAGTTCCTGTCGCGCGTCGTGAATTCATGCGCTTGCATGCCTACATCCTGTAGAGGGCGTCGAGCTCGTCGATGCCGCAGCTGAGCTTGGACAGCCAGTCGAGGAAGGCGTCCACGGAGGCCTCTTTGTACACGGCGCCGTGCTGCGGCGCTATCATGGCGGGCTTGAGCCTGCGCGCGTTTTCCACCCAGCGCTTAGCGACTGAGTTCGAGGCTATGAGCCGTTTATGGAAGCCTTCTATGTACTTGATATGGCTCGCGAAGTCATCCACGAAGAGGGTCTCCTCCCCCTCGGGGAGGGCCGCGGCCCCTATGTCGCCGGTAAAGAGTATGCGCGCCCTGTCGTCATACAGGGAGAAGGCGGCCGGCGAGTGCATATAGTGGCTAGGCACGAAAACCAGGTTCGCCCCGGATTCCAGGCGCAGCGCCTTGCCCGCGCCTTCTATGGGCAGGATGCGCTTGCTGTCTATGATGCCGAAATGCGGTATGAAGCGTATCCATAGATTGGCTATGTATATCTTAGCCTTCGTTATGCCCAGCCAGAGCGCTATGCCGCTGGATACGTCGGGGTCCTGGTGGCTGAAGAATATCGTATCGATGTGGTCTATGGATATGAAGCGGCTTACGGCCGCTACCACGCGCGAGAACAGGTGCACCCCGCCCGGATCAAGGAGCGTGCCGCGGCCCTTGTCTATGATCAGGTATTGCATGGTCTGCACGAGGCCTTCGCTGCTGCGGCCGTCCGCGCCTAGCCATATGAATTGATGGTCGCCGTCGTCGTAGAGCACGGTCCCGCCGATTTCCGCATTGTCTATCATCGCATCGCTCCGCTCCGCCGCGGCCTGGCCGCGCGTTCAAGGATGATGCAAAGTATAGTCAAAAAGAAGCCTTTGTGAAGGCGCTTACGCGATCTCCCAGAATTTTCGCTGCCAATGCCGGTCTATGGCCGGCGCTCCGCTCTCTATCCAGTCTATAAAGCGCGGCGTCATATCGGGAAAGCGCAGCGACGGGCGGGCCTTTTCCGCGAGCAGGATCGTCAGCGCATCCGGCTCTATCGCCCTTATCCTGCTCGCGAGCCCGAGCCTTTCAGCCTCCGCGGCGTTATGCTCCTGCTCCACCTGCCCGGCGTAGGGCTTGAGTATAAGCCGCTTGCCTTTGCTCAGGGCCTCTCCCGCCAGGGCGAAGCCCGCGTTGGCGAGAACGGCCGAGCAGCGGTTTAGGTCGCGCTGGAATCCGTCCCTGCTCTGCCTCTTGAGCTCTACGCGGCCTTCTGCCCCTTCCCGCGCGCCGTACACGATGAAACGCCAGCCCTTCACGGCCTGCAGGGCGGGCAGGTAATCGGCGGGGTCCTCCCAGGGCAGGTAGACGAGGGCTACATCAGGTTCCGGCCCTTCGCCGCCTCCCGGCTCTACGAAGGGGGGTATGATATTAAGGCCATAGGGTTGCCAGTGTATGCCCAGCATGGTATCGGCGGGAGCGAGCCAGCGAAAAGCGAAGCGCTCATACCACCGTGAAGCGGGCGCGGGCACGCCAGGATAGAGAAAGGAATACATATGGCAAAGGCCGACCGATCGAAGGCCGCGAAGCCGCGCGTGCCAGGCCACGGCGGGCTCAAAGTCGGTAATGGCTAAGTCGTACGGCAGCCTCGGTATATCGAGGGCTATGTTTTTAAGGAAGCGTAGGGGGCGCGCCGCGAGGGCGGTGGCAAGAGGGCTTACCCGGCCGCCTGAGTTCGCGAAGGAGAAGCCGTCGAAGCGCAGGAAAGGCCTTAATTCATTTTCGTCCATGATAGCCTTGCCAGGCATGCCGCTAATGACCAGGCTCAGCTCATGTCCCCGTTCCCGCAAGAGCTTTACGACGCGGCTCGATCGGGCTAGATGCCCGTTGCCATTGGCCGTTATGCCGTACAGTATCTTCATAGGCTTACGGTCTTGGTGCCTTCGGGCACGAACGAAAAGGGCACATGCTGTAAATCGCCGAAATGCTTTATTACCTTCTTGCGCTTCACGCCTTTTGGCCTGAATACGATCAGGAAGGAGCCGATCTTGCCGCCGGGTATCTGCGCGAATACGCCGAGCCTGCGCGCCCTCCTCATGGTTTCTACGACGAATTCATTCTCGAAATAGCCGGGCAGCTTCTGCTTAAAATCCTGCTGCCGCTGCACGCAGGATCCGGCGGCGAAGATATCCCCGGCCTTAAGCGCTTCCACGAGATCGAGGGCGTTCGCCTTGATCGCCGCCATCTCCGGCAATACCGTATGGAGGTTCTCGGCGAGCAGCGCTAGGGAAGGCTTGGTCTTTGCGTGATAGCCGGAGTAGAACAGCATGAAGCGGCTCTTGAATTTTTCGAGCGTTTCATCGCGTATGCCAAGCGCCAGGCTTTCATGCCCCGCGTTGCGGTAGCTTATCAGCCGCAGGCCTCCTAAATGGGTAATCGTATGGTCGTGATAGCCGGACGCGCCCTCGAGCACGTCCATCTCAAGGGTCGATGCGTCCTTGATGATACGTTCGTCGCTAACGCTTTCGCCTTTGAAGGCATAGAGGGCGCTGAAAAGCGCGGAGCTCAAGGCGCCGCTTGAGCCTAGGCCGCCTTCGTGGGGCATGTCGTTCATGATGCTCAGGTCGAGCGCTACGCGCTCCATGCCGCTCATTTTTATGGCTTCGCGTATATGGTTATGCCGTATGTCGTCCGCGCCCGCCGCCTTCTCGTGGGTGTTCAGGTAATGAAGCTCATAATCCTTGGCATAATTGTCCTTCACGGCCACGTAGATATATTTGTCTATAGTAGCGCTGAGGGTAAGGCCGCCATAGCTGTCGGCGTATTCCTTGAGGTCGCTTAAGCCGCCGGCAAGGGGTATCCGGAGCGGCGTCTTGGCTACGACCATGGGTATGCGCTTCGCGAGAAGAAGCCCAGCACCGACTGAAGGTTTTCCTTGACGGAGGGTTCGGTGCCGCCAAGGTGTATCCATTCTTCTCGTTCTAAGGCGGCCACGGGCAAGCCATGCTCTATGGCGTTTTGAACCGAGGGCAGGGCTCGGTACTCATCCGCTTTCCTGCTCATCATGAAACCGAGCATGGCGGGGGAGAATTTCCATATGCCGCATTCCACGTAGGCGCTTGATCCCCTCCAGGCCCTCGTAATGAAGCCGTTGTCGAGGTCTACGCGCTCGTCATGCGTATGCCCGCATTCATGCCGTATGACCGACAGCGCATTCTCGGCATCCAGGCTCACGAGCCGCGCTATATAGTCTGGCTCGGCCCACACGTCTCCCTGTATGATTACGCAGGCTTGATCGGGGATAGCCGCGGTGGCCCCCACTATGACGGCATGGGCCGTGCCGAGGGCCTGAGCCTGCACGGCGTAGCGCAGCGGAACGCCCTGCCAAACCATGCCGAAATAGGCCTGTATCTGCTCCTTCATATGCCCTACCACGAGCGTTATAGCGTCGTTCCGTTTATCGAATCGGGCATTCCCTATAACGCTCAGCAGCACGAGCTCCAGGAAGGGCTTGTCTGCGATAGGATACATGCATTTCTGCATATAGCTGGAAAGGGTGCCCATACGGCTGCCTTGGCCCGCGGCAAGGATTATGTAGTTCATGGCGTGAAAATTATCAGAGTACTATTTAGTTTTTGTTGCCCCTTCATTATAAAAGCGTTCAATACCCGTTTCCCGGCCGAGCGGCGGAGACCGAGGCTACAAATGGCCGCTTGCGCAGTAGCCCCTTCAGCGTCAGAATACGGGCATGACCTCCGCCATAGCAGCCGCGATAGCCGCCCTTCTCGCGCTCGTCGCCGTAGGCTTTGCCAACACCCTCCCATGGTTCTATAGGCCGAAAAAGGCCTACGCGCCTCTCGACCCGGCCCGCGTGCGCTGGCCGGACGCCTTGCCCCTGGAATCCTTTAAGGGCAGCGACAGGCTGTTGTTCTGCGTGCACGGCTTCCCGTCCACGCCATCGGATTTCAGGAAGCTTGAGAAGCAGTCCAACGAGAGGGGCTGGGATATGTACGCCCCCCTCCTGCCGGGCTGCGGCACGGCATGGCAGGACATACTCGCTACGAGCTGGGAACAGTACCTGGCCTTTATAAGCGAGCGCTGGCGGGAATTGCGCCCGCGCTACCGGCATGTCTGTCTGGTAGGATCTTCGTTAGGCGGGTCGCTTGCCCTGGCCTTGGCCGAGGAACTGGCCGAGGAACTAGCGGAAAAGGCGGAAAAAGCAGAGGCCGGGCCGGCTGAGGTGCCTGGAGGCGAAGGCGACGCTGGCCTGAGCGCCGCGGCAGGCTCTATAGGCCCGGACGCCCTGGCTACGATAGGCAGCCCGGCCGTGCTCAACGCCTTGCTCCGCCACGGGCTCATGCGTAGCCCGCTCATATACCTGGCGCGCTTTATGGGCGCCTTCATCCCCTCCATAGGGGCGGGCTATCCCGACCCTGAGCGCGCAGGCGAGGATGGCGATGGAGACTGGAAGGGCTATATCGGCGTGTACCCGCGCCAGACCTATACCCTGCAGCTGGGCTTACGGGCCATGGAGAGGCGCTTAGGCCTCATCCGCTGCCCCGCGCTCATATGCCATGCCAGGGGAGACCGTATCGTGTCCTTCGCCAACGCGGGCATCGTGGCCCGCGGGCTCGGCTCCGCCCGCGTCGAGCGCTACGATGCCGATATGGGCGGCTTTAGGCACGCCCAGCATAATCTTCTGCTCTACGACAGCCAGAGGGAACGGGCATGGGAGCGCATACTCGGCTTTTTCGAGAGCGCCCTCGCCGATAGCCCCATCAGGCCTTAGGCCGACTGTTTAAGGGAAGAGCGCCGCTCGGAAGCGCCCAGCAATACGAGCCCCAGGGCCGCGGCGGCCGAAGCCAAGCCTACGACCAGCCATAGCGCGGGTATGCCCCAGGCCTCCTCTATGCGCCCCGCTATGGGCGTGGACAGGGTGAAGCCTAAGCCCGATATGAGCGGCAGTATGGCGTTGAAACGCCCGCGGTGGCTCATGGGCGTATGGTTGGCCACGTACACGCCCTCGTTGGTGGCGTTGAGTATCTCGCCTAGGGTCCATACGGTCGCGGACAGGAAAAAGAGCCAGGGAGCCTTCGCGAAGGCCAGCATGCCGAAGCCCAGCGCGAAGAGCAGGCCGGCTGCCGACACATTGGCGATGGGCTTAAAGCGCTTGGTAAGGGCGACGAGGGGCGTCGTGAGCGCAATGACGAGCACGGCGTTCATGGACATGACCCAGCCATAGAGCTTGGCGCCGTCGTTCCCAAAGAGCTGCCCGGCCTGCAAGGGCAGGGCGAATCGGTGCTGGGCATAACTAAAGCCGTAGAGCGTCGTAAGCAGCGCAAATATAATGAGGCTCGGGCGCGATAGTAAGGCGCTTATGAGCCCGCCTTCATGCGCCTTCTCGCTGGAATCGCTCTGCAGGCTGTCCTTGAGCTGCTGCGCGCTGGGCTTGGTTTCCGGCATAAAAATGGCTATAAGGACGAGCGCCGCCCCGGCGGCCAGGGCATTGCCCCAGAAAAGCCATGAAGGCGCGCTGGCGAAGAGGAAGCCCGCTATCATCTGCCCTAGGGCGAAGCCCAGATTGTGGCCAAGATAGATGAGGCTGTAGGCGGCCTGGCGGTTCTCCGGCGTGGTTACGTCCGTGGTCATGGCCGTGCGCGCGGGATCGGTAACGCCGTCGAAGAACACCGACGCTATGATAAAGCCCGCAATCAGGTAGGGATCCCGCAGGAAGCCGCAGGGTATGAACATGGCGGCGCACAGGAATTGGCTTGCCATCATGACGCGCTTGCGCCCGAAGTGGTCCGCCAGCTTGCCGCCGAGGAAACTGCCGGGTATGTAGGCGACCGTCGTGAAGAAGAGTATGTCGCCCGTTTCCTTGGCCGAAAGGCCGAAGCGCCGCGTAAGGATGAGCGCGAGGAAGGGAAAGACGAATACGCCGAGCCCGTTGACGACCGTAGCCGCGAAC
Organism: Spirochaetaceae bacterium; assembly: GCA_041306725.1. GTDB lineage: Bacteria > Spirochaetota > Spirochaetia > Treponematales > UBA12059 > UBA5200. Next base: position 14,413 of record JBFZES010000160.1, read on the forward strand.
AGGGCGTAAACGCTTCCTGGCAGGCCGCGATACGGGGCTATAAGGCGGAGCAGGGGCGTAGTACGCGGCCTGGGCGCGGGAGCTGGGCTTTCCATAATGGCCTACACTAGCCGTAAAGGGGTTCCCCTGGGTAGCATACTACTCGCTTGTAAGCGACTATTCCGCCTGCCCGGCCAGGGTTCGCCCCAACAAAGCCTTGTACTCGGCGAGCGGCAGCCCCTTGGCGTAGAGCCAGCCTTGGGCATAGCTGCAGCCCCGCTGCTTGAGATAGGCCTCCTGGAAGGGCGTTTCCACCCCTTCCGCCGTTATATCAAGCTTTAGCGATAGGGCCATCGATATGATGGCGTCTACCACCGGCGATACCGGATTGGCTTCGCTTATCCCGCTTATGAAACTCTGGTCTATCTTGAGGTTATTCGCCCTGAGGCGATGCAGATAGCTTAGGCTCGAATAGCCGGTACCGAAATCGTCTATGGCGAGCCTGCAGCCAGACTCGCGTATGAACTCGAGCGTATGCTGAATGGCCGGGTTCTCGTCCATCATCACGCCTTCGGTTATCTCGAATTCGATCAATTCGGGCTTGATCTGCCCGGATTTTAGCATAGACCACAGGAACTCCCGGAACGCCGAGCTGGCAAGGTCCTTAGGCGAGAGGTTGATGGCATGGATCAAAGCATTGCCGTTATCATGCAACTCGGCTAGCTCTTCGATGGCAGTGCGTATCACCCAACGGCTTATAGCCTGGATCAGGCCCGCTTCTTCCGCTAGCGGTATAAACTGAGACGGCGGCACCTCGCCAAAGCGTTTGCTATGCCAGCGCAGCAGAACTTCCGCGCCTTGGCAGCTGCCGTCTACCAAGCGCCGCTTGGCCTGGTACACCAGGCTGAGTTCGCCCGCCTCGATAGCGCTGCGCAGTTCCTCAATCATGAAAAAGCGCTCCGCCTCCGCATGGTGCAGGTCCTCGTCGTAGAAGCATACCTTGCCGCTATGCTCCCGCATGCGCGCGAAGCTTGCGATGAGATTGGACTGAAGCGCCTCTCTGTCGATGCCATCCTGGGGGAAGCGGGTTATGGCCACGAGCGACTCGAGCGCCATGGCCTGGTCCCCGCTTTGTATAGGCCGCTGGGCCGCCTCTAGGAGGCGCTTGCCTAACTGGTCGAGGTCTATGAAATCGCTCTGGTCCGTTAGCACCTGGAAAATCGTGCCTCCGCAGCGGGAAAGCACGGCGTCGCTCCCCACGCAGGCCTGAAGCCGCTCGCCGACGGTGCGCAGCAGCCCATCGCCGAAAGCGCTGCCTTGGAAGGAGTTTACCCGCGAAAAGTGCAGCAGCTTTACGCTGATGAGGCTGAAGCCCTTGCCGCCCGAACCCTGGGCTTGGATGCGGGCGTCCAGCGCCTGGTTTATTTTCCGGCAGCTCGCCAAGCCGGTAAGCTCGTCTATGTACGCCGCAACGTAGAGCGAGCGCATGACCAAGTGCTGGTAAATAACGGAAAACACGCCCAGAACGGTGGAAATAGTAATGACGATGAAAAAACTGGCCCACAGGTCCGGATCGTTGAGCAGTGACTGCGAGGAAAACGAGCCAAAGCGGGATCGTATGTATATGCCGACGGCGACGATGAGCGGCACGGCCACGCCCCCAGAAAGGCCAAGCACATGGTAGAGCACGGGATAGCCGGCGATTACATAGAAGAAGCCCATCCCGCGCGCTCCCCCGGCGCTGGCTATGAGGCCGGCTAAGAGCATAGCCACGGCAAGGCCGAAGCATATGCGCACTTGGCGGAGGCTGCCGCCTGCCCAGAGAAAGAACAGCCCTCCCAGGAGGAGCATGGTATAGATGACCTGGCTCACTATCATGCCTTTGTTGCCCGCGGAAACATCGCGGACCAGGGTAGTAGGCAGGGCGACGATGCTCGTGGCCAGTATGGCATAGAAGGATAGTATCGTAACCTTGAGCTGCGGCGGAGCCATGGCGGCATCGGGGAAATTCGGGAATAAGAAGCGGGCAAGACGCTGCCGCCGGTCCTTTGTCGTCTTGTTCATCCGGCAAGTATTATTCAAAAATCCAATAAGTCAAATCCGCCGCCATTCCCCGCGCTTGCGTATGCCGCGGCGGCCGCGCTATGATGGCCCCATGAAGGGCATAATCGTAGCCGCCGGCTATGGCACTCGCTTCCTGCCGGCCACCAAGGCGCTCCCCAAGGAGATGCTCCCCCTCCTTACCAAGCCAGCTATATCCTTTATTGTGGACGAGTTCATAGCGTCCGGCATAGAGGATATTATCATTATAACCAGCCGCCGCAAGAAGGTGCTCGACGACTACTTCGACCGGGACATAGAGCTGGAATCGGTGTTTGCCCGCGAGGGCAGGGCGGACAAGCTCGAGGCCGTAGCGCCGCCCAAAGCCCGCTTCAGCTATGTGCGCCAGACCGAGATGCGCGGCACCGGGCACGCGCTCTTGCAGGCTGCCCCCCTTTTGGGCGGCGAGCCCTGCGTGGTGGCCTATCCTGACGATATCCACTTCGGGGACAAGCCCCTGGCGCGGCAGCTTATGGACGTGTACGATGCGACTGGCTGCTCGGTATTGGCCGCGCTGCGCGAGAGCGGCGATGTATCGCGCTACGGGGTCATCGATCCGGCTCCCGACGGCCTCCATGTGCGCGGCTTCGTCGAGAAGCCCCCCAAGGGCGCCGAGCCTAGCCACGAGATATCCATAGGACGCTATCTGTATACCCCTGAGTTCTTCGCGCTCTTAGCCGAGGGATGGAAAGCCCACGAAGGCGGCGAGTACTACCATATATACGCGCTCAACAAGCTTATTGACGAGGGAAAGGTGGCGTGGAAGAGCCTAGAGGGCCTGCGCCTCGACACGGGCGAGCCCTCCGGCTACCTAGAGGCCATACTCGAGTATGCCTGGCTCGATCCGGCGTACCGGGAGCTTATACGGGGCTTCGTGGCTAAGAAGGCCTAGCGTCCATGCCCAGCGGGAACAGCAGCCCCTGCTGATCCCTAAGGCGCCGCTCTATAGTGCGCACGATGGCCTTGAGGTCTTTGGATTCCTCTACGAAATCCATGCGGTCGCCCGGTATGACCAGCACGGGCGCCAGGCTGAAGCCGCTAATCCAATCCTCGTAGAGCCGGTTCAGGCCTTCCAGGTACTCGTCGGGTATATCCGCTTCGAAGCCGCGGCCCCGGCGGGCTATGCGGCTCTTGAGGGTAGGCACCGACGCCCGAATGTATACCACGAGGTCGGGCGGCGGCAGCAGGGTGGTAAGGGTGCGGTAGAGTTCCCGGTACGTTTCCCAGTCGCGGGCGCTCATGGAGCCGCGTTCATAGAGGTTACGGGCGAACACCTCGGCGTCTTCATAGAGGGATCGGTCCTGTACCACGGACCAGGGGTCGTCCATGAGCGCCCGGTGGGAGCGCACGCGGTGGCTTAGGAAGTAGCTTTGCGAATGGAAGGCCCAGCGTTCCATGTCGGCGTAGAAATCCTTGAGGTAAGGATTCTCCGCCACGGGCTCGTAATAAGGCCTAAAGCCCAGCTTTTCCGCCAGGAAAGCCACGAGCGTGGATTTTCCCGCCCCTATATTGCCCGCAAGAACCAGGTATTTCTTCATACTCGCGCGTTTGCCCTTCGTTGGCTATTTGGCCAGGCGCGACAGGCTCCCTACGTCCAGTATAAGGGCTACCGCGCCGTCAGGAAGGATAGCCGAACCGGATATGCCCGCCAAGTGCCCCGCGAGCTCGCCTAAGGGCTTTATGACCGTTTGATAGCCGCCAAGCAGCTTGTCGAAGCCGAGGGCTATCTTAGCGCCGTACGCCGTGGCTATGACCATCTCCTGCCCCAAGCCGGGCTCCTTAGCTCGCTCTATGCCGAAGGTATGTTCCAGGTTTATAGCCGGTATAAATTCGCCGTTGCGCTCGATGAGCCGCTCCCGTAAGCCCGGTTCCGGGCGGGGCCGTTCATAGCATTCCGCTATGTTGGCCAGCGGAAGTATGAAGAGCCTGTCGTCTATGCGGGCCAGGAAGCCGTCTATGATGGCTATGGTAAGGGGTATGTCGATGATGAAGTCCGTGCCCTTGCCGAATTCGCTTTCCACGTGGATTTCTCCGCCGAGGCGTTCGACGGCGGCTTTGACTATGTCCAGCCCATAGCCCCTGCCGGACACGGTGGAAACCGTGTCGCTCGTGCTGAAGTTGGGCAGGAACAGCAATTCGAGGAGTTCTTCCTTTGATGGCTTGCCGTTCTGGGCCAGCAGGGAGCGCTCCAGGGCCTTCCTGAATACGCGCTCGCAATCTATGCCCCGCCCGTCGTCGCTTACCCGTATGCGTACCGAAGCGCCTTCATGGCTGGCCGTTATGCCCAGCCGGCCGCGGCGGCCCTTGCCCGCCTTGAGCCGCGCCTCGGGCTCCTCTATGCCATGGTCCATGGCGTTGCGCATGATGTGCAGCATGGGCTCGGCCAATCCCTCGATAACGGATTTATCCAGCTCGGTATTGCCGCCGCTTATAAGGAGCTCTACCTCTTTATTGAGTTCGGAGGCAAGGTCGCGCGTGAGGCGCTGAAACTTGGAGAACAGGTTGTCCGCGGGCATAAGGCGCATATCCATTGAGGCGGTGCGGAGGTCCCCTACCAGGCGCTTAAGCGTTTCGGACAGGCCTTGCATGGAGCGGTCGGAAGAGTCGGAAGCCAAGCGCGTGAATTGCGCCTGCACGGTGACTAGCTCGCCCACGAGATTGACCAAGGCATCCAGCTTGGCGTCCGGCACCCGCACGCCGCCCTGATAGAGTTCGGGCACCGCTCTCCGTTCAAGCTCGCGGTACGCCGATTCGGGCGCGTCCTCTTCCTCGGCCTTGGCCTCTATGCCAAGCGCCGTATCCAGGTCACGTATGCTCTGCTCATCCTCGGCGCTTAAGGGCGCTTCCGCCGCGGAGCCTTCGGCATCTTCGTCTTCGTCTCCCATGGTTATGGGCTCCTCGGCGAGTATGGCCCCGCAGCGGTCCTTGCAGGCCAAAAGCGCGTCGCAGCAGGCCTTGTCCGCCGGCTTGCCCAGCTCCCTGAGCGCGCTCAAGCGGTGCTCAAGCGTATGGGCGTAGCGTTCTAGGCGCTTCATGCCCACGATACCGGCCGAGCCCTTGAGGGTATGCGCATGGCGGAAGAGCTGGCCAAGCGCGTCCTGCGCGCCTTGTTCGAGCGCCAGTATGGCCTCTTCCATGCCATTAAGCGTCTGCGTCGACTCTATCGCGAAAGCTACCCTGATATCGTTGAGCATCGTAGGCCCTCTATGTACGCGCCGAGACCTTCCTTAAGCCAGGGTAGGGAAGCTCCCGACATGGTGAGGATGAGGTGGGCATCGGCGTCAGAATCCTGGAACAGAAGGACGGTACGGAAGCCTAACGATACCGCTTCCGCTTCGAGCAGGGACTCGCAGCCCTCTACGCAGGATTCCCTGGCTTTCTGGAACTCCGGCGTCGTAAAGGTGCATTTCCTGCCCAGGCTGTTCGCAATGAAGCCCACGCAGGATACCAAGACCAAATTCGACAGCTCTTCGATTATGTCGGGCACCATGCTCTCGGTAGCATCCATGCTTAAGCCTATCATGCTGGCCATGCCTAGGCATTCTTCATAGGGTAGGATGAACAGCCCTAAGCCCTCAAAGAGCCCCATGAAGCCTTGGCGAGCTATAGCATAACGCCTGCCTTGGACGAATTCCGCGTTGACGAAGGCGGCGCTATTGCCTGGGTCCAGAACCGTGACGCAGGGCACGCTTAAGCGTACCTGCCTGTTAAGGAGCTCGGACAAGGCGCGCGCCGATCTGCCTACGCCCGTGCTCATAAGCTCCTTGAGGGCGTCGATTTCGAGCTCGGTAAACGGCGCGATGCGGTCCATATCGGCTCAGCGCGCCGTGGCTTTGCCGTACCAGGTAAGTACGGATACCTTGTCGGCCGGCTTTCGAATGACGCCGCTCACGCCGTAACGGCCCAGCTCCTCGAGCGTTTGCGCTTGGACGTCCGCCGTTATCACGACGACGGGCAAGGCCGGCTTCCTGGCGCGGATTTCCTGAAGGGCTTTTGCCCCGCCCATACCCGGCATGGTAAGGTCTAAGTATATGATAGCGGGAAGGTAGCCCTCGTCCAGTATGCCCA
>JBFZES010000161.1:0-6728 GCA_041306725.1 Spirochaetaceae bacterium
GGTCGAGCCGCTGATAGAGGTTCCAGGCCAGCTCCGAATTGACGCCCGCGTTGACGAAATCGAGCTCGGGCAGGCGTTCCTTGAGCATGGCCACGTAGTTCACGCTGACGGCGCCGTGGGTTATGGAGTCCCCCGCGCATACTGCGAGCGGCCTGTCGGCGGGCCTGCCCGCCGACCGCGCCTCGAGCCAGGCCTTGGGAGAATCGGCGGGCAGCTCCAAGCGTATCTTGGATATGGACAGGGCGAAGGAAACGAGCAGGCCCAGCACCAGGACGGACAGGCCCACCGTGAGCAGGGTCATGCCTATCAATCGTCGCCCCCCTGGAGCTTGGCCAGTTCGTTTTCTACGCGGCTTAAGCGCTCCTTCAGGTTGTCTATGGTGCGCTCTAAGCGGGTACGTTCCTTGTCCAGGCGGTCGCGCGGGTCGTCGGAGGGCGGAACGGGCCGTACGAGCGAGCGAACCGCTTCCTGGCTCTTGCCGCCCCTGAAGGCTTCTATGGCCGTGTGCCTGTCTTCGGGCTTTGGGAGCCCCGCCACCAGCTTCATGGCGTCCCAGCCCAGCTCCGCGGGCAGGCGATAGCCGGCCGCCTTCATGGCGGAAGCCGCGCTCGCGCGCGGCACGCCTACGGCGCGGTCTATATAGTCCTCGAAGCGCACGAGGTGCTTCTTGCAGAGCGCTTCCGCCTCTACCGCCAGCTCCCCGAATTTGAGCATGATCTCGCCGTTTTTAGGGAGGAGGCTCCGTATGCGCTCGGTAAGGTTGATGAATTCCTGCTCCCGGTCGAAGATGTTCTGGTACACGCCTTTTTGCTCGGCCTTTTCCAGGAGCTCGTGGAATATTGCCCAAAATTCATTGGTATGCGCGCGCGCGCCGGGCAGGTGCGGCCTGCGCTCGCAGTGCAGGTGGTGCGCGTATTCGTGCAGCGCGGTATAGATGAGCTGCCCGTCGGATTCGAAATTTTTGTTGTGGAGCAAGATCTCGCGGCTAAGGGGCTTGTAGAGGCCGTTAACCTTGCCGCTTTGCTTGCCGCTGAAGATGACGCTGAAATCCGTCTTGGCTTCTTCGGCCCGCAGGAGCGCGTCCTTTACCTGATCCTGATTCATAGATCCTCCGTAGGCAATGTACTATAGGGGGCAGGGGCGCACAAGCGGGAGCGCTTGCCCCTAGCCCCAGGCGGCTGTACAATCTGCCTTTCGTAGCGGAGGGTAGGCATGAATCGCCTGGGCGTGAGCCATAAGATCATTATCTTCGTAGCGGCCTCCGTGGCGGTTTTCCTGGCCGGCACCCTGTTCATAAGCCAGGCCATACTCAAGCGCCACGCGCTGCGCGGCGCGGACGAGCTGGCCGTCACGATACTGGACCGCACGGACAGGCAGGTGGCGCAGCTCTTCAGCGACCTGGAGGCCCTCGGCCGCGCGCTTTCCTCCATGAAGCAGGTGCTGTCGGCCGACCCCGCCGGCATGCGCGATATCTTTATCGCGCACGTGCTATCGCGCAAGCACTACCTGCGGGCCATATACTTAGGCACCGCTGACGGTCGTATGTACGAATGGGGCTACGGCGAAGGCTTCGTGGACCACGCGCCGAGCTTTCCTCCGGGTTACGACCCGCGCGCGCGGCCCTGGTACCATACCGCCCTCGCCTCGGATGGTTTCTCGGTGTCCGACCCCTACCTGTACGCCAGCGTAAACGCGCTGGGCATAACCTGCGTGCTGCCGGTTCGGGCGGAGGACGGTAGCCTCGTGGGCGTGCTGGGCATGGATATACTGCTTGACAGCCTTACCGGCATTTTAGCCTCCTTGGACATACCAAAGGACGGGAGAGCCGCCATATTGGACCGCTCGGGCAATGTCATAGCCAGCCAATTCCAGGCCTATAGAGCCTTGGAACTGAGCCTGCGCCCCTTCGACCTGGCGGCCGTAGGCGAGGGCGTAGCCTTGGGCGGCGCTTCCTTTTCGTCGCCCGTGGACGGCGTGGATACCCATTTCGTGTCTAGGCAGATGGAGGGTTTCGACTGGACCATCGTGGTGGGCATGCCCATATACTCCATATTGGCGGGCACCCAAGAACTGTTGCGCGTAGTGGCCCTGTTCGAGCTGCTCATGATGAGCTCCATGCTGATAGCCATAGCGGCCATAACCGGGAGGCTGGTGCTAAGCCCGCTTAACTATATCGTGTCGGTTATCAAGCGCAAGGAAGGCGGGGACCGCAGTTCGCGCGTGGCGGTGCGCTCAGGCGACGAATTCGGCTTTCTGGGCGCCGAGCTGAATAAGCTCTTCGATACCGTGGACGATTATTCGGGCAACCTGGAATCAAAGGTGCGGGAACGCACGGAAGACCTCTTGCAGCTGCAGCGGGAAAATACCCTCTTTCGCATAGCCGAGGAGCGCAAGCGCATATATCGGGACATGCACGATTCCATAGGAGCCAAGCTTACCAATATATTCTTCTGCAACGGCGTGGCGCGCGTGCTTGGCAAGGAGGGGCCGGCCGCCCTGCGCGAACAGCTTGAGGGCATAGAGAGCAACTGCCTGCAGGCTGTACAGGCGCTTAAGGAGATCGTATTCGGCATGAAAGAGGATGAGCTTTTGGCCGCCGATACGGCCAAGCTCCTGTCCGCCGGCCTGCGCCAGCGCCTTAAGTCGGGCGGCTTAGACTTTGACTGCCGCATAGACGGCAAGGCGGCGCTTAACGCCGCGCCGGCCGAGCTCAAGGCGGAGCTTGGCAAGGTGCTCGATGAGCTGGCGAGCAATGCGCTTAAGCACGCCGGCGCGTCCGGAGTGCGCTTGAGGCTCAAGGCGGACGGCGCGAAGCTCTGCGTGAGCTTTTCCGACGACGGGCGGGGCTTTAGCGTGCCCGAGCCAGGGTCCGCGGTATCGGGGCTGAACAACGTGCGCTACCGCGTGGAGAAGCTCGGCGGCAGCGTCGATATACGGTCGCAGCCGGGCTCAGGCAGCGCTTTCGCCATAACCATCCCCATGGCCTCCGGCGCCGCGGGCGAGAGCGGGGCCAGGCTATGAAGGCGGCGCAGCAGGGCGGCGCGATAAGCCTGGCCATCGTCGAGGACGAGAAAGAGGTGCGCGAGGGCCTTAAGTACCTCTTGGGCTTGGACGGGCGCATACGCATAAGCGGGGCTTTCGGCTCGGCCGAGGATTTCTTGGCCTTTTTGGCGGGCGGCGGCAGGGCCGAGCTCGTCCTTATGGACATACACCTGCCGGGCATGAGCGGCATAGAGGCGACGCGCCTCGTGCAGGAGCGCTGGCCGGAGCTCGCGGTCCTCATACTGACCATTTTCGAGGACGAGGACGCCATACTCGATTCCATAAAGGCGGGCGCCCGCGGCTACATACTCAAGAATACCAAGCCCGATGCCCTGCTTGAGCAAATTATCAGCGCGGCGGAGGAAGGCTCGCCCATAAGCCCCACCGTGGCCAGGCGCATACTGGAAGAGATAAGGCGCGGCAGCCGCGCCTTTGCGCCGGCGGATTATACGCTTACCGCCCGCGAGCTTGAGGTGCTGCGGGATATCGTGAACGGGCTTACCTATAAGGAGCTTGCCGACAAGCACCACATAGCCGGCTCCACCGCCAAGAAGCATATACTCCACATATACCAGAAGCTCAATGTCAATTCCAAGGCCGAGGTGGTGCGCAAGGCCCTTGAGGAAGGCCTGATATAGCCTTGCGTAGCCGCTTGGCGTATGCGCGATGGCAAAGAATGGGGTTTTGTACGCTAAAAATACTCCTTATGGTGTATATCGCGCCTGAAAATTCAGCCCTACACTCCTCTATGGTGAGGCCCGGAATCGCGGCCGAGCCGTAGCTTATTTTCTAGGAGTCAATATGAGCGATCAGAAACTTCAGAAGAAAGGCGCGCTCGACTGGTACTTCAAGTCGAACCTGCTTTTCCGCATTCTCATCGGCCTCGTGCTCGGCGTGCTGGCCGGCATAGCCCTGGGCTTCATGCCCGACGCCGTCAAGGGCTTCACCGCCATAGCGCAGCCCTTCGGCGACCTCTTCGTTCGCCTCCTTAAGATGATCGTGGTTCCCGTAATCTTCCTGTCCCTGGTGGCCGGCGCGGCGAGCATAGCTCCCAACCGCCTGGGCCGCGTAGGGCTTAAGATCATGGCCTACTATCTCTTCACGAGCGCCTTCGCCGTGGTCATAGGCCTCGTATTCGCCAACATACTCAAACCCGGCCTGGGCATGGGCATAGTCGGCGCGGAAGGCGTGGCAGGCAAGGCAGCCGCCGCTCCCAAGATGGTACAGGTGCTGCTTAATATCGTGCCAACCAATCCGGTGGATTCCTTGGCCAAGGGCGACGTGCTCCCCATCATATTCTTCGCGGTCGTGTTCGGCCTAGCGCTCTCCTATGTGAAGGCTTCCAAGGATAATGCCCTGGCCAAGGCCGGCGCGAGCGTGCTTGACTTCACCAATGGCGCCGTAGAGGCCATGTACAAGATCGTGGCCGGCATCATGCAGTACGCGCCCATCGGCGTGTTCGTGCTCATAGCCATCGTCTTCGCCCAGCAGGGCGCCAAGGCCCTCGGCCCCCTCTTCATGGTTACCCTTACCGTGTACCTGGGCCTCATCCTGCACTTGGTCGGCGTGTACGGCGGCTTCCTTGCCGTCAACAAGTTCGGCCTCTTTAAGTTCCTTAAGCGCGCCAACGAAGCCATGATAACCGCCTTCGTTACCCGCTCTTCCGGCGGCACCCTGCCCGTCACCCTGCGCAATACCGAAGACAACATGGGCGTGCCCCGCAGCATAAGCTCCTTCAGCCTGCCCTTAGGCGCGACCATCAATATGGACGGCACCGCCATTTACCTGGGCGTATGCGCCATGTTCATAGGCTATGCCATAGGCCAGCCCCTTACCTTCAACCAGCAGCTAACCGTCGTGATCACCGCTACCCTGGCTTCCATAGGCACGGCGGGCGTTCCCGGCGCCGGCGCCATCATGCTCCTCATGGTGCTCGAGTCCATAGGGCTCAAGGTAACCGAGGGTTCGGCCGTGGCCGCCGCCTATGCGATGATACTGGGCATAGACGCGCTTCTGGATATGGGACGCACGAGCCTCAACGTTACCGGCGACATGGTCGGCACGGTTATCGTTGCCAAGAGCGAAAAAGAGCTCGACATGGGCAAGTGGGCCTAAGCTCGGCAACCGCTTTAGCCTGATAAGCCTAAACCGGCCGGATTCGGGGCTACCCGGGTCCGGCTTTTACTTTGGAGCGCAGTCCATGCACCATGAAAAGCTGCTCATTATAGGCGGAGGGGTGGGGCCTATGGCCGGCGTCGCCCTTCATGCCGCCATTATCGAGCAAACGCTGGCCGGCGGCGACCGCGGGCACCTGGACCTCATACACCTTTCCCTGTCCGCGGGCATAAGCGACCGCACGGAATTCCTCCTTGGCCGGGAAAGCGAAAACCCCGCGCGCGGCATGGCGAAGGCCCTGGCGCTGGCTTTGGCTGGCATGCCCGGCCGGGAAGCCGTCGTCGGCGTGCCCTGCAATACCTTCCACGCGCCCGCCATCTTCGGCCCCTTTACGGAGGAAGCCTTGCGGATGGGCGCGGCGGCGGGGCTTAGCCTCACGATACTTGATATGCTCGAGGAGACCCTTGCCTTCCTATGCCAGGCCGCGCCCGGAGCGCGGCGCATAGGCCTCATGACCACGACGGGCACGAGGCGCTCAGGCGTATACGACGGGCTGCTGAAAAGGGCGGGCTTATCGCCCCTCTACGTGGCCGAGGCCGACCAGGATCTTTTGCACGCGGCCATATACGACCCCTCGTGGGGCATAAAGTCCACTGGGCGGCCGCTAGCCAAGGCGGTGGAAACCCTGCGCGGCATCGCCCTGCGCCTTGTCGAGGCGGGTGCCCAGGCCGTGGTGCTGGGCTGCACGGAGCTGCCGCTCGCGTTGACTGAAAGCGCGATTTGCGCTATTCCCTTGATAGACCCGGTCCTGGCCTTGGCCAGGGCCTTGATACGGGAGGCCGCGCCCGCTAAGCTTGCGCCGCTTCCGACCGCTATCCGCGCTTAGGCGCGGGAAACGGGCCTTGCATACGGCGGGCGGCTGTGCCTCCGCACGAAGGAGTACCCTGTGAACCCCATAGCTATCGAATTGAACGCTACGCTGGAAGGCACTATGGCCGGGCGCGCCATGTCGGGCCTGGGCAAGCGCATGTATTTCCCCAAGGGCATCATATCCCAGGCGGCCGAGGCCAAAAAGGAAGCCTACGCGGTAGACGCCACCATAGGCATAGCCACCGAAAAAGGCGCGCCTATGTCGCTGTCGGCTATACGGGATGCCCTGTCGGGCCTCGTGCCCGGCGATATCTTCCCCTACGCGGCCACGGCGGGCCTGCCTAAGCTGCGCGAGGCCTGGAAGAAGGAAACGCTGAAGAAGAACCCTGGCCTAGAGGGCAAGGGCGTTTCCCTGCCCGTGGTCACCACCGGCCTTACCCATGGCATAGCCATACTGGGCGATATGTTCCTCGACCCCGGCGACGCCGTGGTCGTGCCCGACCTTTATTGGGACAATTACGGGCTTATTTTCAGCGATCGGCTCGGCGCCGAGCTGCGGGAGTACCCCCTCTTCGACGCTAAGGGCGGCTTTAACGTGGATGGCCTCGCGGCCAAGCTGTCCGCCCTGCGCGGCAAGAAGGCCTTCCTGGTGCTTAACTTCCCGAACAACCCCACGGGCTACAGCCTCAAGGCGGCCGAGG
>JBFZES010000162.1:0-5868 GCA_041306725.1 Spirochaetaceae bacterium
TTTCCTTCCACCAGAGCCGAATATCCGCGAGCCGGCTTTTTGGGCCGCCGTCCTTGAGGCTGGAAGCGAGCAGCAGAACGCTGCAGAACGCGAGCACGACGCCGAGCATTATGGGAAAGAAGCCCGGCGATATGTAGAAGAGCTCTCCCGCGTCGCGGTATATGCCATAGCCTGCCAGGATTACGTAGGCGCTCAGTGCCATGAGCGCGAGGGAGGCCAGGAAATCGAAATGCTTCTTGCTTTCCATCGGTGGATGATCCTCTTTGCGTTACAGGCGGCAAGGGCTCTGCGCCCCTGCCGCCTAAGGCGAGCGCTTACTTGCGCTTGATGCTGAACTGTTCGGGAGATACCTTGGCTACGCCGGCGTCGAAGAGTATCCAGCTAACCGCGGAAGCCAGGTTCTCTACATAGGGCTGGCTGGCCTTGCGGCCCATCGGGTTGATGATAAAGCCCTTGCTCTTGCAGAAATCGATGAATTCCTGGCTCTTGACCGCGGTATCGAAGGCGGCGTCGAGCTTGGCCAGCTTATCGGCGGAGAGGCCGGCGGGTATGGCTATGCCGGTGGTCTCGCCCATAGGCAGATAGGCCACGGCGGCGGGTATGGCCTTGGCGATAGAGGGGATGAGGGGCCCGCCGGCTATCTGTATGTCGTCCTTGGAGTAGCAGGCCAGGGCCCTGATCTTGCCGGCCTTGATCATGTCTTCCATCTCGACGAGGAGCTGGGTGGTAAAATCCACTTCGCCGGCGAGCATGGCCAGGATGGCGGGAGCGCCGCCCGGATACGATACGTGCTTATACTCGATCTTGGCGGCCGCACGGAGCACTTCCGCGCCTATGTGCCCGCCGCTGCCGGGGCCGGCGGTGCCATCGGTTACCTTACCGGGCCTGGCCTTGAGGTCGGCAAGGAGGTCGTCAAGGGTTTTGTAGGGTGAGTCCGCCCGTACCGCTATGATATTCGGGGTAAAGGTGGCAAGCCAGATGTCCCACTCGCGGAAAGTCTTGGTGCTGGTACCGAGCACGGGCATGGAGGAGAAGGCGAGCATGCCGTTGGCAAGCAGGGTATAGCCGTCGAGCGGGGCGTTTGCCACGACATTGGAGCCGGCCGCGCCGCCCGCTCCGGGGGTATTGCTCACGGTGATGCTTACGCCGAGCGCCTTTGACATAGGCGCGGCGAGCGCACGCGCGGTCAGGTCGGTGGAGCCGCCCGGGTTATAGGGTACGGTTACGCTTAAGGGCCTCGTGGGATAGGCCTCTTCCTTGCTTCCGGCGGCGAACGCTGCGAGGGGCGCGATGAGCATGGCTATGATGCCCACCATAATGATCTTCTGAACGAGTTTCCTGTCGATCATTTCTCTCTCCTTCACTACAACGCACATACAGATTCGCCCTCAACGAGGGTACATTCCTGTATTATGTGTTTCACGGGCACTTTACCGTCCCCGTTTATGACTTCAAGCAGCAGGTTCGCCGCTTTGCATCCCAACTCGTAATCGCCTTGGTTAACATGGGTAAAATTATTCTTGCCCGCGCTTACCCACTCGGGGGAGCCTATGATAACGACCGATAAGGCCGCGGGTATGGCTATGCCCCTCTCCATAAGGCAGCGTATGCCGCCCTTGGCCTGTATGTTGTAGCCATACAGCAGGGCCGTAAGCTCGGGGTGCTCGTCCAAGAGCTTTCCGGTCATGCGGTAGCCTTCGTCCACGGTAAAGCCGCCGTCCAAGGCCACGAGCCGGTCGCGAGCCAGGCCATGGTCGCGCGCTGCGTCGAAGAACGCCTGCTCTCGGTTCATGAGATCGGGAATGCCCGAATCCCAGCCTATGAAGCCTATCCTCGTATGCCCTTTGCCTATGAGGTATTGAGCGCCGACATAGCCGCACTGATAGTTCCTCGTGGTTACCCAGAAGTAATCGTCGATGCCTTCTAATGGCCTATCCACCACCACCATGGGCACGCCTAAATGGCGCAAGAGCTTCGTATTGGCGACGCCGTCCTTCGTCGGCGTGATGATGTAGCCGTCCACGCGCTGTTGCTGCATGCGGTTCAGAATGTCATGCTCGCGCTGCGCGTCGTCGAAGGTGTTGCATATGGTGAGTATATAGCCATGGCGATCGAATACTTCCTCGGTGGCCAAAACGATGCGCGTAAAGAACTGGTTCTCGAACTGGGGAACGAGTACCGCAATCATCTTGCGCTTTTTGCCCCGCAGGCTGCTCGCGCCGCTGCATTTTATATAAGAGAGTTCCCTGGCGGCATCTAGGACGCTCCGCCTCATTTCATCGCTTATGTAGCGCGTGGCTGAATCGGAAAGCACGTAGGACACCGTGGCGGCCGTGGTGCCGGCCCGTTCAGCGACGTCCTTGAGCGTTGCGTAGTGCTTCTTCATCGGGCCCTCGGCGTTATGCAATCGTTTGCTTGCGACGACGTCGCGCGCTTAACGGCGTTTTTTTTCATGATGCCGGTAAGCAATCGTTTGCCTATTGATATAAAACTACGCTATACCGGTTTTTTGTTCCTGTCAATCAAAATATCTTGCCTGATCGCTAAGCCTGTTGTATCTAGAGTGGATAGCTGACTAAAAACAAGGATACCCCATGCGCATTGGCTGCTGCCTCAATACCCTTTCTACGGCTCCCGACGGCACCGGAGCGGAGCGGGCTCCCCTGCTCGCCGCCGCCGGCTACGATTACCTGGAACTATCGCTTGCCCATATCATGGGCCTAAAGGCCGACGAGAGAAAGCGCGTTCTCGCTCCAGCGCTGGAATCCGGCCTGCCCTGCGAGGCATGCAATAACTTCTTCCCCCCCAGCCTCCGGCTTACGGGGCCGGACGCGGACCCAGAGGCTGCCCTGGCCTACGCGGCGGATGCCCTCGCCCTCGCGCGCTCGTTCGGCGTGCGCATAGTCGTGTTCGGCAGCGGCAAGGCGCGCAATCCGCCCGAAGGCTTCCCTCGCGAGCAAGCCTGGGACCAGCTCGTAGCCCTCGCGCGCCGATTAGCGCCCCTGGCCGCGGAAAATGGCCTCTGCATTGCCATGGAAGCGCTCAACCGCGGCGAGAGCGACATACTCTGCTCGTTTTCCGAGCTCATACGCTTCGTGCGCGAAGTGGACCGGCCCGGCATCCGCGCCCTTATGGACGCCTACCACTTGGGCATAGAGAAGGAATCCGCAGAAGCCATACTCCAGGGACGCGGCCTGCTCGCGCATACGCACGTGGCCAGGCTGGCGGGGCGGAGCTGGCCCCTCCTGCCGAGCCCGGACCTGCGCGCCGTGTTCGCTGCGCTTTCCTCCATAGGCTACGACGCTACCATGAGCGTCGAGGGCTATACGGAGCGACTGGATGCCGATTGCCGCCAGAGCCTCGCCATGCTGCGCTCCCTTGCCCGCGAAAGCTGGAGCGCCGGCGTCGCTTAGCCCTCGGCCATCGTTCCTAGACAGAAGCGCCCATACGCTATATAAAGAGCAATGCCCATACGAGCCGTTGGTTTCGACATCGATGGAACCGTGTATCCATCCACCGCACTGTACATACGCATGCTGCCCCGGGCTATCGTATCCTTCAAGCTCATGCGGGCCTTCAGCGCGGTGCGCAAGGAATTGAGGCTGCTCAATCCCACCCTGCCCTACCAGAGCGCGCCGCCCGCCTCGCTGGACAGCTTTCACCGCTTTCAGGCCGGCTTGGTAGCCAAGAAGCTCGGCGGCGACCCCGAAGCCAGCTACGAGGCTATAAAGCGCATCTTTTACCACGAGTCCTTTGAGCCCTTTGACCGCATAGCCCTGTTCCCCGGCGTACGGGACTGCCTTGCGACCTTGCGGGCGGAAGGCCTAAAACTGGGCGCCTTGTCGGACTTTCCCTGCGAAAGGAAAATCGCGCTCATGGGCTTAAGCGACGCCTTTGACGTCACCATGACCAGCGAGGAAACCGGCCTCGTAAAACCCGATCGCGCATCCTTTGACCGCCTGGCGGCGAGCCTTGGGGTGGCTAACGAGGATATGCTCTATGTGGGCAATTCCGAGGCCTACGACGTGCGCGGCGCCGCGGCCGCGGGCATGAAGACGGCGCTCATAGCCAGGCGCGCCAGGGATAGGGCGGCAAGCCGCGCCGATTTTCGCTTTAGCGATTTCAAGGAGCTCAGCGCGTACGTGCTCCGTTCCCGAAACCTATAAAAGGAGCTCGCATGAATTATCAGGAAGTGCTCGCGCAGGCTAAGCTGGACATAGGGCCGCTCTGCAAGGTATGCCCCGAATGCAACGGCGTCGCCTGCAAAGGCAGGATACCGGGTCCCGGCGGCAAGGGCAGCGGACTTGGCTTTATAAGGAATTACCAGGCTTTAAGGAATATTCGCCTCAATATGGATACGGTGTACGCCCCCAAGGGCGTGAATACCGGCTTTTCGCTTTTCGGCAAGAGCTTTAAGCTGCCGGTCTTCGCCGCTCCGGTGGGCGCGGTAGCCCTCCATTACAGCCCCAAGCACGACGACTTAAGCTATTCGCGGGCCGTGCTCGACGGCTGCCTGGCCGCGGGCAGCGCGGGCTTCACCGGCGACGGGGTAAAGGACGAGGTGTACGCGGGCACCATGGAGGCCATACGGGGCATAGGAGGCATGGGCGTGCCCACGATCAAGCCCTGGAGCCTCAAGGAAGTGCTGCTCAAGGCCAAGATGGCCCAGGACGCGGGCGCTTTCGCCTTTGCCATGGACATAGACGCGGCGGGCCTTATCGTGCTGGCCATGCAGGGCAAGCCTGTGGCGCCCATGCCCGTGGATACTATTGCCGAGATAGCCGCCTCAGTGGACATGCCCTTTATCCTAAAAGGCGTCAT
Organism: Spirochaetaceae bacterium; assembly: GCA_041306725.1. Classification (GTDB taxonomy): domain Bacteria; phylum Spirochaetota; class Spirochaetia; order Treponematales; family UBA12059; genus UBA5200. The sequence goes on from JBFZES010000162.1 coordinate 4,822, forward strand.
GACGGCGGACGGGGCGCGTAAGGCCCTGGCCGCAGGAGCCAAGGGCATAGTCGTATCCAACCATGGCGGGAGAGTACTCGACGAGACGCCTTCCACCATAGAAGTCCTGCCCTCCATAGTAGCCGCCGTAGGCGGCAAAATGGCCATACTGATAGACGGCGGCTTCAGGACCGGCATAGACGTGTTCAAGGCTCTGGCTCTCGGCGCGCAGGGCGTGCTCATTGGGCGGCCCTTCACCTACATGGTATACGGCGGCGGCGCCGAAGGCGTGCGCATCTACCTGGAAAAAATCCAGGCTGAACTGAGCGAGGCCATGCTCATGACGGGCGCCGCTAGCTTGGCCGATATCGATGAAGGGAAGGTAAGCGTGGGGAGTGGGGGAAGTCCAAGAATCTAGAAGATAGAATCTAGAATCTAGAATCTAGGAGCCTGGAGCCTGGAGCCAGAATGGGGCAGCTTGAATTTTGCTGTTCAAAATGGGCGGCGCGTGTTACCATAGGACTATGTATACGTATACACCAGCTGTGCTTAGAGGCCTCTCCGCTTTGCCGCTCAGCGCAAGACGGGGCACGCGCGGCGTTTGGGCTTTCCTTCTGCGCCATACGTTGCCAATTCTCGTCCTAACACTCAGCGGGTTCTTTATGGCCTGTTCAGGGGAAGCGCCCGCTCAGTATGAGGGCTACGCCCTTGACTGGCAGGACGAGTTCAATGGCAGGGCCATCAATAAGGACTACTGGCGCCATGCCGTAGGCGGGGGCGGGTACGGCAATAATGAGCTGCAGTACTATACGAACGAGGAAACGAACTCCCGCCTAGAAAAAGGCCTTCTCATTATCGAGGCGAGGCGCGAGAAAAAAGCCGGTTGGCCTTATACTAGCGCTAAGCTCCAGACTTTTCAGCGCAAGGGCATGCTCTACGGCCGGGTGGAAGTGCGCGCGAAGCTGCCCAAGGGACGAGGCAGCTGGCCGGCCATCTGGATGCTCCCCGAGGACGGCTCAGGCTACGGCCTTGGCTGGCCAGACTCAGGCGAGATAGATGTGATGGAAC
>JBFZES010000163.1:0-17903 GCA_041306725.1 Spirochaetaceae bacterium
CCGATCTTATGGCGTATTCGCGGTCCATGATGCCCGCGTGGGCGCGTACCATGAGGCCGCCCGAATAGAGGGCGAGCAGGGCCGAAAGAATGATGAATAGGGGCACGAACTGCCGCATGAAAAGCCGAGACTTGAGGAGAGCTATCATATATGCCTGCCTTAAGGCCACGGTAACAAGGCTTAAGGAAGGGGCGAGTCTAGCGCGCCGGCTCGGCTTCCTTGCTCTCCTGCGCCTTGAGCATAGCCACTTCGTCGCTATTGAATATCTTGTCTATGTCCAGAATGATTATGAAAAGCTCGTCGCGCTTGCCCACGCCCTGTATGAATTCGGCGGCCAGCTTGGTGCCGAAGCGCGGGGCGGGCTCAACCTTGTCGGCGGCTATCTCTATGACCTCATGCACGGCGTCGGCAAGCGCCCCGACGACCACGGAGCCGTCAAGGCCTTCGACATCGAGCACGATAATAGCCGTATCCTTGGCTATGGGGGTGTCCTCCATGCCGAATTTCAGGCGCAGGTCGATGACCGGCACGCCGGAGCCCCGCAGATTAATGAGGCCTTTCATAAAGCTGGCGGTGCGGGGGAGCTTGGTAATGCGGGTATATTCGAGAACCTCACGTACCTTGGATACCGGAACCGCGTACTGCTCGTCGTTCAAGGTGAAGGTAAGGTATTGGTTAAACGCGCTGTCTTCCATGGCCTTTGCACTCCTATACTCTACTCTAATAGGCACAAGCCCCCGAGTCAAATGCCAAAAGGCTCTAAATACGATAAAAGCGCCATTCTTGCGTTCCGCCTGATGGCATCGCCGCCCAGCCAGCTAAATCCAAGGGCGCTGCCCGCGCTCCACGCCTTTAGGGCCTGCGCGCCAGCCGCGGCGAGCGCGTCCAGGTCCGCGTAGCGCCCGGGCCGCGCTTCCTTTTCAAGCAAAAGCGAGGCTGCCGATGAGGCTGGGCTGTATCCCCCCGGCAACGGATCATAGGCGGCCTTTGAATAGGGACAGGCCCGTACGCACTCGTCGCAGCCGTAGAGCCGCGCGCCCCAGGCCGATGCCACGACGGGCGGCAATTCATCCGGCGAGCGCCAGCCTTCGCCGTCGGCCGCCCAATGCTGTATGCAGCGGGAACGGTCCAGTCCCGGCTTAACGGCTCCCGGCGCGGCTATGGCGCCGCTAGGGCAGGCGTCGACGCAGGCGCGGCATGCGCCGCACAGGGCTCCCGGCATGAACGCGTCGCCGCATTCGCCGGCGGATGCGCGAGGCGCTTCGGCAGAGGCGCTTGCTTCGGAGGATGAACCCGCTTGGGACTCGAGGGGATCGAAGGGCAGGAACAAGGCGCCGAGCACGCAGGCCGGGCCATAGGCCCCGCTTATGGCCAGGCTAGAGCGCCCTATAAAGGCCAGGCCCGCCAGCACGGCCAAGGGTTTCTCAGGCAAAGGCGAGTTGACCGCTACGCGAAAGTCGGAGCGCCTATAGCCCGACTCCCGGCTATAGGCCGCGGCGGATGCCTTGAGCATGCGGGCTAAGGCGGCATAAAGGTGAGCGGCAGCGAAGGCGCCTATAGTACCGACCCTGCCCTGGGGCGGCGCGGAGCCCGGATCGCTAAGCGGCGGGGGCGTGGGGCGCGGGTCATAGGGCAAGGCCGCTACGAGCGCCCCCCTCATCGGAGCTAAGCCCCATGCGTCGCGGAGGCCCGGATCCAGGCGGTTAACGTAATCGCGAAAGGCCGCGCCGCCTGAGAAGCCGTGCGCGGGAAGGCCCTGCGCGGCCAAGGCCGCGCTAAGCTTGAGGCGCGAGGCGGAAAGGGAATCCATGCGCGCCTTCTTAAGCCTGCCGGGCAGCTTGGTTTTCTTTGCGCGCCTTATCTATTTTCTGCATCTTGCGGTAGTATTCGGCCTGCTTTACGATCTCGCTCATATCGAGGACGTTGATCTTATTCTCGATGATGCGGAAGAGCTTATTGGCCAGGAGCTGCTGTACCACGAGATTGCCCTCGCCTATGGGGAGCCCCACCATATTCACGAGCTCTTTGGGCCCGAAATCAAAGGCATAGCTCGCGCCGTTGCGTATAGGCACCCGGTTCTTCTCAAGCTGCATATGCAGGGCGTCGTACATGCGGCCCATGGGGTCGGCTATGAGCGTATTTGCCAATTGCTTATAGATGAACCATATGCGCTCTGCAAGCAGCTGGGTGAGCCGCGTGACGATCTGCGGCTGGGCTTGCACCATGCGCTCGAAATTGGCCTTATTCACGGCCAGGAGATAGGCATCCTCGTAGGCTATGGCGCTGGCTGAGCGCGGCTTATTCTCCAGTAGGGCCATTTCGCCAAAGATATCGCCGGCCTTGAGCACCGCGAGCAGAACCTCGGTATTGTCGACGATCTTGGTAATCTTCACCGAGCCCTTCTGTATGATATAGAGCTCGGAGCCGGGCATGCCCTCGCTGAAGACCATGGTGTCTTTTGGGTAGAAGCGGTTGAATTCCTCGGTGGAACCGTCTAAGTACACGGCTTTGGAGAACTGCTTGATCTTGGCCAGTCGCTCTTTGGCGAGCACGGTATGCTGGCCAAGCGGGCAAAACTTCAGATATTGGTAATAGGCGTAAAAAGCCTGATTATACTGGCTCTGCTTGGCATAGTACTCGCCTATCCTGAACAGGTGGGAAGGGTCGGCTTCCGCGGTGTTCTTAAGGGTAAGGCGCGTAAGGGCCTCGTCCAGAAAGCGCATACGCTTAGAAAAGCCCTGGATTATCTTCATGGCCACCGGCGTGTTCTTCTCTATGAGCGTGCCGTATTGGTCCTTGCGCACGCTTATGAGGGTAACGTCGGTAATGGCCTGGGCGGTTTCTATATGGCTATGGCTGGACATCGTGGAAATAACGCCGAAAAAGTCGCCGGGACCATATACGTTCCCGCCTTCCTCCTCCACCACTTCCACCTCTTTGGATATGCGTACCTTGCCCGCCTTGATGATGTAGAAGCGGTCGGCATTCTGCTTGCCTTCCACGATTATGTATGAGTCTTTCTTGAAATTGACAAACGCAAGCTGGAGAGGATTTTCCATCCGCTACTGTTCTCCCTGGGGGGAATGTGCTTGAAGTATAGGGGCGCCGCCTGGGGTTGTCAATGAACTAGGCACGCGGCCCCCCACAACCTCAGCCTATAAATCCGCCGGAAGGCCGAAGCGGCTCGTAAGCGCGCGCACCGCCGACCGTACCTTAGCCACCGTGGCCTCATCGCCCTTTGATTTAAGCACGTCCATGACGAATCCGGCTATCTGCATCATCTCGGCTTCCTTCATGCCCCTGGTGGTAACGGCGGGCGTGCCCACGCGTATGCCGGAGGTTATGAACGGGCTTTTCTGATCGAAGGGTATGCCGTTCTTATTGACCGTTATCGACGCCTCGTCGAGCCATTTCTCCGCGTCCTTGCCGCTTATGCCCAGCGGGCTTAGGTCGACGAGCATGAGGTGGTTGTCCGTACCGCCAGACACGATGCGGGCGCCGCCGTCGGCGAGCGCCTTGGCCAGCACCTTCGCGTTCAGGACGGTCTGGCGCATATACTCCTTATAGCTTGGGTCGAGCGCTTCGCGGAAGGCTACCGCCTTGCCGGCGATTACATGGCAGAGCGGACCGCCCTGTATGCCGGGGAAGATGTTCCCGTCTATGACTTCCGACCAGAGCTTCGTGCGGTCGCCCTTGGGCGTCAGTACGCCTATGCTGTTTTCCTTGTCCGTTCCTATGAATATGGCGCCGCCGCGGGGGCCGCGCAGGGTCTTATGCGTGGTCGTGGTGGTAAAATCCGCTATCTTTATGGGGCTCGGGTGCACGCCGGCGGCCACGAGGCCCGCTATATGGGCCATATCCACCATAAAGAGCGCGCCTACCTCATCGGCTATGGCGCGGAACTTCTCAAAGTCGATGACGCGCGGATACGCGCTCGCGCCGGCGATAATCATCTTTGGCCGATTTTCACGGGCCAGGCTGGCAAGCTCGGCGTAATCGATAAGCTCGGTATCGCGGTTAACGCCGTAGCTTACCACGTTGTAGAGCTTGCCGGAAAAGGATACCGGCGAGCCATGGGTAAGGTGCCCGCCATGGGCTAAGTTCATGCCTAGTATGGTGTCGCCGGGCTTGAGCGCGGCGAAATACACGCCCATATTGGCTTGGGAACCCGAGTGGGGCTGCACGTTGGCATAGTCGGCCCCGAAAAGCTCCTTAGCCCTATCCCTGGCAAGGTTTTCCGCCACGTCCACGAATTCGCAGCCGCCATAGTAGCGCTTGCCCGGGTAGCCTTCGGCGTATTTGTTCGTCAGCACGGAACCCACCGCTTCCATGACGGCTTTAGACGTGTAGTTCTCGCTGGCAATAAGCTCGATATTATTCCGCTGCCTATCGGACTCAAGGCGCACCGCCTCGAAAAGCTCAGGATCATGCTTCTGGATATACGACATGGCGTCCTCCCCTTCGTGAGCGCGCCTGCGTTATTTTAGGGCGCAAGCGTCTCCTCTAGTGTAGCATACCGCGGGGCCAAAGGTAAGCGGGAAGAGCAAAGCGGCGGCAAAATTAATAAATGCCGGTCACTTCCACGTCGCTCCAGAATGAGGTATAGGACTCCAACGCGCCGGCGGCTTCCTCGTAAATGGTCTGCATAGAATAACGGCGATCCGCCGTTATGGTCCTGCCATCCGGGCTCAGCGGCGCTACCCGTATAATGCCCTCGGAAAAGGCTATATGCCGCGCGTCCAGATTGCCGAAGTAGCGGTTCCTATCCTCAAACGGCGCGATAAAGGCGCCTACGTTCGCGCCGGAGCCCAAAACGATATCCACGGGCACCCAGCCAAGGCCGTAGAGATAGAATTCCGCCCAGCTATGGTTCCAGGCCCGGCGGGAATCATCGACCACGACGCCGCTTACCGGCCGGGCCGGCACGCCGAGCGAGCGCAGCATGGCCACATAGAGGAGAGCATAGTCCCAGGCATCGGCCTTTTTGGCCTCATAGGCGGCCAGGGGGCTCGCTGCCCCGGATGAAGGATCGTAGCGCAGCGAGGCCTGGAGGGCGTCATAGACGAGCCTGGCCGCCCGATAGTGGTTGCGTTCTCGGCCGGCGGCCTTGGCGGCCGCGGCCTTGAGCGCGGGGGCCTCAGCGGGGACAAAAGCGTCGCCTTCGGTATAGAGGGCGTAGAGGGCGGGCGCGGGGCTGGGAGGAGCCTTCACCCTATCGGCCTTTATGTCCGTTTCAATGGCGTATACCTGCACCAGGTGGTCATGAGAAACGGTAAGGAGCTTATCGTTGGCCAGGTCGCTTATCTGATAGAGGGACAGGCCGCGGTACTCGGGCACGAGGGGCTCGATACTGCGACCAAGGGTCTTGACGCCGCGCTGCGAGGGCGAGCTTTCAGGATACGGCAGCCAGAGATGCAGGCTATTAGGGCCCGATGAACGTACCCTGGATATGGCTACGAAGGAGCTGAGAGCATAGGTGCGCCGGTCGGTATAGGATTTCGTGCCCGGGCTGTCGACGACCTGGAAGTAACGCGCGGCGCTCGTTCCCCTATTCGTTCGCACCGATACGGAACCGGACACCGCGCCGTCGGGAACGATAACGCGGATCTCCTTGTCCGACCAGGAGAGGTATTCCGCGTCATCCTCCGAGGGGCTGATGAAGCCGCGATTGGATCCGTCGTCCTGCCCCGGGAAGGCCGCGGCGGCCGACTGCCAGCTAAACTGCACCGCGGAGTTGTCGCGGTTTGAGCCGAAATTGAGGCCTCGTACCACGAGGAGCGAGCCTATGCTTCCCTGATCCACGGACAGGCTGTCTATGGCGGGGCCTACCGTGCCCGCGCCGTCGCCGCTGGGGCGCACGGGCAGCCGCGCTAGGCTCATGAACATACGCGGGTTGGACATGCCCGATTCGGTACGTACGCGCACCATGCTGGTCTCCGCATAGAGCGGCACGCGCAGCTCGATGAGATCGTCGGCCCAGCTCAGGTAGGATGAAGCGGTAGGCGCTACGCCGTCGAATTCTACCCTGCCATCCAGCCGCTCGTCGCCGAAATTCCTGCCTACTATGCGCACGGCCGCGCCGGGGTCGCCGACGGGAGGATCCACGGCCGCTATGAAGGGCTTGGCTGCGTTCTTGATCAGGCGAGGCAAGGCCAGCGCGCCAAGCAGCACCAGGAGTATCCCGGCGAATATGAGCGCGATGCTTCGGCCTGGGCTTGCGTGTTTTTGAGCGCGCGTACTCACTGTCCGGCTTTCTCCGTGCCCGCGCCTTCCGCCCGGCCGGCCGCGTAATTCTTAAGCACGATTTCTATGCGAAGGGGGGCATCGCCATCGGCATTCATGCCCAGGGGATAGAAAAACACGCGCTCGCCAAAGGCCACCGTAAGGGTGTCTACGGTCGTGTGATAGCGCATCTCTCCCTTGTCGCTGTACCATACCTGGCCCTGCGCTATGAGCTTGAGGTCCCGTTCGCTTGAGGGGTAAGGCGTTATGGTAACGTAGACGATAACGGAGCTGCCCACCATCTTCACGGTGACGGGCATGCCGTTGAGCGTATACTTCACGTCGCTGGTTTTCCAGGGCTCCTCGCCCTCGGCGCGCTTGACGACAGCCAGGATCGTGAGTTCGAGGGCCTCGGATCGGAGTTTCTCGGGTATAGACTCCAGGGTTCCCAGCTCGGCCTTCCTGGCCGGGTCTTCCGGGGGAGCCGCGGGGGCCTTGATTTGGGCCGGCAGCGGCGCGAGAGCGGCCGCGGCCAGCAGGGCGGCGAACAGAAGCCTCACTTGCCGCTCCCCGGCTTATAATCAGCCTCGCGTATCATAAAAGGCGCGCCGCTAGCCTGCTCGGATGAGCCGGCGGGCAGGGTGATGGTAATATTGACGCCGGCGTCCTGGCGGGCAAGGAATTCAAGTATGCCCTCCATGCCTACGCTGCTGGCTACGCTCGGTACGCTCTGCACGGCGTTTTGCATGGCCATGCGCAATTCGGCCGTCCTGGCGCCCGAGAGCGCGAGGGCGAAGGCGAGTACGCCCACGGCTATGGCGGCCGCGGCCGCGGCCGGAAGGGGCAAGGATACGCGACGAGTCCAAAAATAGAGCCTGCGCGGCGCGGCGTCGTGTATACGGGAGAGTACCTTGGCCTTGGCTTCTTCCAAACGCCCCTCGGTGCCGGCAAGCAAAGAGGCGCTGAGCTCCTTATAGCCCTGCACAAGGCCCGCGCAACGGGCGCAGCCGTGGAGATGCGTTTCGATGGTTTCCCGCCAGGGAGACGGCACCTCGCCGTCTAGCCATGCGGACAAAAGCTCACGATCCGGGCACATTACCAGATTCCTCCCGCATAAGCGCTGCCAGGGCTTCGCGCGCTCGGAATACCCGAACCTTCACGTTGCCCTCGGTTATACCCAGTACCTTGCCTATTTCTTTATAGTTTAGGCCGGCGTACTCCTTGAGCACGAGCACGGTCTTGAATTTCTCGGGCAGCAGGCCCAAGCTCGCTTTTAAATCCGTTGACGCTTCAAGCTTAATCGTCTCGTCCTCAGGGGACTCGCTCTTGTCGTCCCGTTCGCGGAAATAGCGCTGGTAGACTTTTTGTTCCCGTCCTTTGCGCTTAATCCAATTCAGGGCGTTATTCTTGACCACCCGTATCAGCCAATACTTGGCGTCGTCGCGGGTGGGGAAGATATCCCAACGCTCCAGGGCTTTTATATATGAATCGTGCACCAAATCTTCGGCGGCCTCCTCGGAATAGGTAATCCGAAGGGCTACGCGATAGAGCATGGTGAACGTTTCGTCATAGAGCAGCCTGAACCCTTGGTCCAGGGTGCCCTGTCCGCTAGTAAACAATCCTCGTCCTCGTTCCGTTACGCATTGGGCGGCAGCTTGCGCGCCGCTTAGGCGAGTTTCCAGCTTGTGCCGGCGGGCCCGTCTTCAAGGAGCACGCCCCGCTCCTTGAGCCGGTTCCGTATGCCGTCGGCCTTGGCGAAGTCCCTGGCCTTCTTAGCCTCGGCGCGCTCGGCTATGAGCGCCTCTATTTCAGCCGCTAAAACCGGATCTAGCCCCGATTCCTTGCGTTCCTGCCCTGCTAGGCCCAGGCCAAGCACGCGGTCCATGTCAAATGCCGCGGCCAAGGCGTGGGCGGCGGGGAGTTTCTGCTCGCGCAGCACGCCCCAGAGCTCCGCGAGCGCGCGCGGGGTGGACAGGTCATCCTCTATGGCCGCCTTAAAGGCCTCAAGCCGCGCCGCGGCCGCCGGAGCCAGATCGGCAAGGGCGGGCAGGGCGGGGGCGCTTACGCCCTCCGGCGTGGCGTTGTCTCGCAAAGACAGCACGCGCTCATTGAGGGACCGGCGCGACGCCTTGGCCGAGTCGAGGGCGTCGTAGCTGAATTGCAGCTGCGAGCGGTAATGGCCGCCAAGGAGGAGATAGCGATAGTCCAAAGGATCGTAGCCCGCGTCTATAAGGGTCTGGAGGGTAAGGAAGCTGCCCGAGCTCTTGCTCATCTTGCCCTTATCCATGATGAGGAATTCGTTATGGAGCCAATAGCGCACCCACTGCTTGCCGGTAGCCGCTTCGCTCTGCGCTATCTCGTTGGTGTGGTGCACCTGGATATGGTCTATGCCGCCGGCGTGTATATCGAACTGCTCGCCTAAGTACTTCATGCTCATCGCCGAGCACTCGATATGCCAGCCCGGATAGCCCCTGCCCCAGGGACTGTCCCATTGCAGGGCCTGATCCTCAAACTTGCTCTTGGTGAACCAGAGGACGAAATCCAGGGGGTTGCGCTTGTTTTGGTCCAGTTCCACCCGCGTGCCCGCCTGCTGCTCATCGAGCTTGAGCATGGCCATCTTGCCGTAGTCGGGGAATTTGGCCACGTCGAAGTAGAGATTGCCGCCGGCCATATAGGTAAAGCCCTTGGCTTCGAGGCGCTTGATGAGCTCTATCATATCGCCCACGTGCTCGGTAGCCTTGCATACTATCGTTGGCCGCTTGATATTGAGCCGCCCGCTATCCTTGAAAAAGGCGTCGCTATAGTATTGAGCCACCTCGAGAACGGACTTGTGCCGCTCCTGGGCCGTTTTTACTATCTTGTCCTCGCCGGTATCGTCGTCGCCGGTAAGGTGGCCCACGTCGGTTATGTTCATCACGTGGGTAACTTCGTAGCCTAAGTATTCCAGGGCGCGGACCAGGGTATCCTCAAACACATACGCGCGAAGGTTGCCTATGTGGGCGAAATTGTATACCGTGGGACCGCAGCCGTAGAAGCCTACTTTCCCGGATGTGCGCGGAACGAAATCCTCGAGGCTTCGTCCGAGCGTGTTATAAAGCCGTAAGCCCATGCGGTCCTCCTTTCAAGAGTGCCTTGCGCCTGCGCGTTTAAGCGGGGCGCCTTGTCCTCGATATCCGAAGAAGGATACTATGACAATGATGAGTACAGTACGTAAATTCCTGGAAAATTGCAATATCGACGCGGAAACGCGCTACGATGAGCCGCTGGCGCCGCATACGAGCTTCAGGATAGGCGGTCCCGCCGACGCCTTCGTGCTTCCCCGCTCCGAGGAGGCCCTCGCTGCGCTGCTCAAGGCCGCGCGGGAGGAAGGCATAGCCGCGCAAGTCATAGGAGGCGGCGCCAACCTGCTCGTGGCCGACGAGGGCGTGCGCGGCATCGTGCTCTGCACCGCGCTCCTGCAGGAACTGCGCGAGCTGGATAGCGCGGAAGGAAGCGGGCTCTACGCGGCTTCCGGCGTGCCCGTTACCCGGCTCGTGGCCTATGCCCGGGACAGGGGCTTGGCCGGCCTTGAATTCGCCGCGGGGCTGCCGGGCTCGGTGGGCGGCGCGGTATACATGAACGCCCGCTGCTACGAGCGCGAATTCGCCGACCTCCTAGCATCGGCGCGCTACCTGGACGAAAATTTCTTTGAGGCCAGGCTGGGCATAGACAGGCAGGCATGGGCCTACAAGCATACGCCCTTCATGCCCGGTTCATACCTGGCCGGCGCCGTAGTGCTGGGCGCGAGCTTTACGCTACTGCCCGGAGACCGGGAGGCGCTCAGCGCGCGCATGCGCCAGCTCGAAGAAGATAGGCGACAGAAGGGCCATTTCGACTACCCCTGCGCGGGGAGCCTCTTTAAGAACAACCGGGCCTTTGGCAGGCCCACCGGGAAGATACTCGACGAGCTTGGCTTCAGGGGCCGCCGCGTAGGCGACGCCATGGTAAGCCCAAAGCACGCGAACATTTTCGTGAACGCGGGCAAGGCAAGCGCCCGCGATATGCTAATCCTTATCCGCGAGGCGCAGGAAGCCGCCAGGGCCGCCTATGGCTTCGAGCTTGAGCCCGAGGTGGTCATGCTCGGTTAGGGCTAAAGCCCGCGGCTTCGCTTCCCGCTCGCAGCCTGCGAATATTTGCGTTCCGCGCCGCAATGATCTAGGGTTAAGCCATGGAGAGTATAGCCTTAAGCGCGCCCGTATTCCTCATCGGCATGCTCATCGCGGCGGCCCTGATCGCCAAGGCGGCGCGGCGGCGCTTTCCGCAGGCGGCCAGCCTCTGCTTCTTCGTAGCCGGCATAGGCGCGTACTATGGGGCTCTTGCCCTCAGGCTCGGCCAGCCTAGCGCGCCTATGGAGCTCCAGCAGCTCGGCGTAGGCCTAGCCTTGTTTCTCGCGGCGGGCCTAGGCCCTAATCCATTCAGGGCCGGCCCTGCCCGCTTTGGCAGGCGCGCCTTCTTAAGCGCGCTCGCCGCGCTGTCTGCCGCCCTTGCCCTAAGCGCGGCCCTCGAACTCCTGTATGGCGGCGGCGCGGGAGCCTTCGGCCGGCGGGCCCTGGTGCTCGCGGCGGCCGCGCTCTTAGCCAATCCACAATCGATAATCGAGCCGCTGCTCGCCCTCGGCGCCGTCGTCGCGCTGTCGCCGTCGGCGACGGCGCAGGCTCGGCTGCTCGGCTTCGGCATAGCCCTGGCCGCCCTGCCCCTCGTGGGCATGATAAAGCAGCGCGCCCGCGCGCTCAGGCTTGAGCTGGCCGCCCTGGTATCCGCGGCGCTGGCCTTATTCCAAGCTCAATTGGGGCTGAGCCCGGCGGCGGCGGGGCTTTCGGCGGGGCTGCTCTTCAGCGCCGCCTGGGCTCAGGATAGGGAGCAGGATTCGGGAGCCAGGCAACTGGGCTTATCGGCGTCCGCCTTCATAGCCGGCTACGCCAGCGCCGGCGCTTCCCCCTTTTCCTACCCGCTTGCCATAGCCTTAAGCGCCGCCGCGTTGCTGCTCTATTCCCTGGGCAAGGGGCTTATCATAGGCAGGCGGGGCTCGGCGGCCCTAAGCGGCATGCAAGCCTATGACAGCTCCTCATCCGCCGACTACGGGGCCTTGGGCGCGGGCATAGGCCTTGGCTTCATAGGCGGGGCCACGGTTTTAGGCTACGCCTTAGCCCAGGGCATGGCGAGCCTTTTCATACGAAGCCCCAAGGCCATGCGCGGTAGCCAGGGGGGAGGCAGGCGCGTCATAGCGGCCATAGGCAAGCGCGAAAATATCGCGGGCATCTTAACCTTCGCGCGAGGCATCGAGTCGCCCGCGGAACCGGTACGCGCCGTGTGCGTGGCGGCCGCGAAGGGCTCCGCGGGCCAGAGCCCCCAAGAGGCGGAAGAAGCCCTCGTACGCGTCGTGGCCGCCGGGGCGCAGGCGGGCATACAGGTGCTTCCCTCGCTCATCATAGCGTCCAGCCCCGCCGACGGCCTCGCGCGTGCCGCGCTTGAGCGCGGCGCTGAGGCGCTCATCCTGGGCTGGCCGAGCATGGATCCCGCCGGCGAGGCAGACCGGCCTACCCTAGAACAATTGGCGGCCGCCACGCGCGTAGGCCTCTTCATCGTGCGCAATATAGAGAGGGCGGCTTCCTCGCGCCGCATCGTGCATTGCTTCGCGGCCGGCACTGAGCGGGCGCCGGGCTTTTATCCTTGCATCGAAGCCATACAGCGCTCATGCGGCAAGCCGGCCCAGGCGCAATTCTACGCTATAGGCGCGGCGGAAGCCCTCAAGCTGGGCTCCCCCGACCAGCGTTTCAGCGCGCGGGCCGAGGCGCTCGATGGCTGGAGAGACTTCATCAATAAGCTTAAGGCCATGGGTCAGCCCAAACCCCTCATCGTCATCGTGGCCGCCAGGCAGGGCACGCCCGCCTGGTCGCCGCTCAGCGAGCGGCTGGCTATAGCCGTATACGAGAGCCTGCCCGACGCGCCGGTCGTATTCGCCTATACGGCGGAGAGGGAAAACGCCGAGCAGCAGGAACCGCAGGCTCCGACTCTGGAGCAGGAGAGGAGCAAGCCGCCCGAGGAGCCTGGGGATTGGCCCGGGCTTATCGAGGCGGCGCGGGCGGGAGGCAGGACCTTTACGGCCATGGATCAGGCCGCTTTGGTCGACGCCATAAGCGCGCTTACGCGGAGTATCTTTCCCAACGACAGGATACGGGCCGACCGCATGGCCAACGGCTTTTCCGCGAGCGCCCGCAGGGAACCCATAGCGCTTGAGCCCGGCGTGCTGCTGCTCCATGCCCACGCGGACAGCCTGGCTGCGCCAACGCTGGCCCTAGGCGCCCGCGCTGAAGGCTGGCCCCTCGCCGCGCTGAGCGACCCCGTCCGTATCATGGTCATACTCGTATCGCCGGAAAACCAGGGGCCGGAAGCCCACCTTGAGGCCCTTACCCAGATAGCCAGGGCCTTCAAAGACAGGCAACTCGGCGCGGCTCTGCTTGAGGGAAGGCTCTAGCCGGGCCGATCAATCGGCTTGCGCATTTTCGCGAGTAAGGCCATACTGGCCGCATGAAAGACTACGCAGCCATACTCGCCCGGCCGCATACCGGCGAACTCATCGAACGCCTCGTACGCTACGCTAAAATAGAGTCTACGAGCGATCGCCATAACCAGGATATACCCTCGACGCCTTCGCAGTGGGACCTTTCCCGCCTCCTTGTGGAGGAGCTTAAGGCTCTCGGCATCAAGGATGTATCAATAGACGACCACTGCTACGTCATAGCCAAGCTGCCGGCCAGCCCGGGCATGGAGAAGGTGCCCGCCATAGGCTTCATGGCCCACGTGGACACCTCAAGCGACGTGAGCGGCAAGAACGTGAAGCCTCGGGTGGTCCCCGCTTACGACGGCAAGGCCCTCGAGCTGTCGCCCGGATGGACTCTCGACCCCGCCGACTTTCCCGAGCTGACCGACTACGCCGGGGACAGCCTCATAGTGACCGATGGCACCACCCTGCTCGGCGCGGACGACAAGGCGGGCATAGCCATAGTCATGACGGCCTTCAACGCCATACTAAGGGATCCCGCCGTCAAGCACGGCCCCCTGTATGCCGTATTCACGCCGGACGAGGAGACGGGCAAGGGCATGGACCTCTTCCCCCTGGCCAAGCTCCAGGCGGCCGCCTGCTACACCTTAGACGGCGGCAAGGGCGGCGAAATAGAGTCTGAATGCTTTACCGCGTACGAGGCCATCGTGCGCTTCAAGGGCAAGGCCTCCCACCCCGGCTACGCGCGCGGCGTCATGGCCAACGCCGTCAGCATGGCCGGCGCCTTTTGCGCCCTGCTACCCCGCAGCGAGAGCCCCGAGGCCACGGACGGCTGGTACGGCTACTTCTATCCCCACGAGATACAGGGCGGCCTCGAAGAGGCCAAGCTCGACATACTGCTACGGGATTTCAGCGACGAGGGCATGGAACGGCGCCAGGTTGCCATAAAGGCGTTCGCCGCGGCCGTGGAAGCCCAGTTCCCCGGCGGCTCGGTAACGGTAGAGCTTAAGAAGCAGTACTTGAATATGAAGAAAAAGCTGGACGAGAGCCCCCGCGTGCTCGAACTGCTCTACGCGGCCGCGCAGAAAGCGGGAGCCGAGCCCTACTCCAAGCCCATACGCGGCGGCACCGACGGCGCCAGGCTCACCGAGATGGGCATACCCACGCCGAATATCTTCGCCGGCATGCATAACTTCCACGGTCGCTTCGAATGGGCAAGCGCGTCGGAAATGGTGCTAGGCGTCGATACGGTCATCGAGCTCGTGAAGCTTTGGGCTAAGTCCTAAAATACGACGAACCTTAAAATCAATAAGGCCGGACGGGGGGAACGCTTCCCCTTCATCCGGCCTTTTTTTCGTCAAGGGCCCGCAACGGCAAGCAGCGCCGCCCTTTGGCCGCTATGGCCGCTCCACGCAGAGGGCTATGCCCATGCCCCCGCCTATGCAGAGCGTGGCCAAGCCCTTCTTGGCGCCGCGCTTTTGCATCTCGTACAGGAGCGATACCAGTATGCGCGCGCCGGACGCGCCTATGGGGTGGCCCAAGGCTATGGCGCCGCCGTTTACGTTCACCTTGGCCATGTCGAACTTGAGCTCCCGCGCCACGGCCAGGCTCTGCGCCGCGAAGGCCTCGTTCGCCTCGATAAGGTCTATGTCGGCCATGGCCCAACCGGCCTTCTTCAGGGCTAGCCTCACCGCTTCTATGGGGCCTAAGCCCATGACGGCAGGGTCGCAGCCATGCCAGCCGTAGGATGCTATCCTGGCCATGGGAGCGCCCTTCTTAGCCTCCGCCTCGGAGGCCACGAGCAGGGCGGCCGCTCCGTCGTTTATGCCCGAGGCGTTGCCGGCAGTAACGCTGCCGTCGCCCTTAAACGCGGGCCGCAGCTTGGCTAGGGCCTCGGCCGTTACGCCCGCGCGCGGGAACTCGTCCACCGCGAACACTATAGGGTCGCCCTTCTTCTGGGGCATGACCACGGGCACGATCTCGTCCTTGAAGCGGCCATCGGCCAAAGCCTTTTCGGCCTTGTTCTGGCTGGCCGCCGCAAAGGCGTCCTGCTCCTCGCGGGAGAGGCCGTACTTAGCCGCCACGTTCTCGGCCGTTATGCCCATGTGGTAGCCATTGAAGATATCGGTGAGGCCTTCGTATATCATCGAGTCTATGAGTTCGCCGTTGCCCATGCGGTACCCGGTTCGCGCCTGCTTGAGTATGTAGGGCGCCATGCTCATGTTCTCGGTGCCGCCCGCCAGCACGAGGCCGGCGTCGCCGGCCTTGATGGCCTGGGCGGCCGCGGCCACCGCGCGGAGGCCTGAGCCGCATACCATATTCACGGTCATGGCCGTGCGCTCTATGGGCAAGCCCGCCTTTACGAGCACCTGCCTGGCCACGTTCTGGCCGAGGCCCGCCTGCAGCACGCAGCCAAAGAGCAGCTCGTCGACATCGACCGGAGAGCGCCCGGCGCGCTCAAGCGCCGCCTTTACTACGCTTACGCCCAAGTCCACCGGGCTCACGCCCGCGAGCGAGCCGCCGAAGGAACCGATCGCCGTCCTGGCGGCGCTCATGATATAGGTATCGTTCATGTCCTTGTCTCCTTACAATTCGCAGGCGGCGCAGCCTTCGCGCACCACGATATCGGCGTCCGTATGCTCGCGTATCCACTCGGGGGTATACGGAGGAAAGTATTCGATTAAATGGAACCTGCCGCCCATGAGCTCGAAAAAGCCCACGTCGGTAACGACGATGTCCACCTCGTGCACGGCGGTAAGGGGCAGCGAGCAGCGCTGCCTGAGCTTGGACGCGCCGGATTTCTCCAAGTGCGTCGTGGCGGCTATGACCACGCGCGAGCCCGTGGTAAGGTCCATGGCCCCGCCCATGCCGGGCACCATCTTGCCGGGTATCTTATAGTTGGCAAGGTTGCCGTCCTGATCCACCTCAAGCACGCCGAGCACCGTATAGTCCACGTGCCCGCCGCGTATGATGCCGAAGGACACGGCCGAGTCGAAGAAGGCTCCGCCGGGCAGTATGGTAACGGGCATGGCGCCCGCGTTGGTAAGGTCCTTATCGACCAGCTCCTTGGAGGGGGCGGGCCCCAAGCCTATGAGGCCGTTTTCCGACTGCAGGATAACGGTGACATCGGCAGGTATGAAATTCCCCACATAGGTGGGCAAGCCTATGCCAAGGTTCACCACGTCCCCGCTCTTAAAGAAGCGGGCTATCCGCTTGGCTATGACTTCTTTATTTTCCACGTATTCGATCATGCGCCTGCCTCCCCGTTCGCCATTACGATATAATCGACGAAGATACTCGGCGTATGCACCTGATCCGGATCTATATCGCCAATCTCTACCAGCTCTTCCACTTCCACGATGACCAGCTTGCAGGCCGTGGCCATGAGCGGGTTGAAGTTCCGGGCGGTTTTGGAATACACGAGATTGCCCGCCTTATCGGCCCTCTTGGCCTTTAAGAGCGCCACGTCGCCGGGCAGGGCTTCCTCGAGCAGGTAGGCCTTGTTGCCGAGCAGGATTTTCTGCTTCCCCTGCTCCACCTCGGTGCCCACGCCCGTGGGCGTCAGTATGCCGCCTAAGCCCGCGCCAGCCGCGCGCACGCGCTCGGCTAAGGTGCCCTGCGGCACGAGGACCACATCAAGCTCGCCTGAGTTCATCTGGCGCTGCGTTTCGGGATTGGTGCCTATATGGGATACGATGGCCTTGCTAAAGCACTTAGCTTTTATTAAAGGCGCTACGCCCGATATCCTGCCGTTCTTTTCATCCAATACCGCCGTGTCGTTGCACACCAGGGTAAGCCCCTTGGCGCCAGCCTTGACGAGCTCGGCCAGTATGGCATCCGGCGAGCCGCAGCCTAAGAATCCGCCCACGTGGACGGATTGGCCCTCGCGTACCATGGCGGCGGCTTGGGCCGCGCTGATGATGGGTTTTGATACCACGATGTCCTCCGTTTTGGTTCATTATAGCACGATAACCCGGCTGGTGGAAGCGAATGAGTGAAGTGCTTTTTACAGAGGCCAGCGTAAAAGCGCCATTATTTTCTTGCGCGGGTAGGCGTAAGGCCGCATACTAAAACCGCCAGACCGCATAATGATTGCGGCAACGGGCAAGGAGGAATAATTGAAATCCCTTACCAATTTCTTCGTGAAGGTAGCGCAGAAATACCTGCCTGACGCCTTCCTCTTCGCTATAGGGCTGACGCTCATAGCCTTCTTCATGGCCTTAGGCCTTACCGGCAAGACGGTCATCGAGATCCTTTCGTCCTGGGGCAACGGCCTCTGGGGGCTTCTGGCCTTCTCCATGCAGATGACCCTGGTCCTGATAACCGGCCATGCCATGGCCTCGAGCCCGGCCATTAAGAACACGCTTAAGGCCATAGCCTCGGTGCCAAAGACGCCGGTGCAGGGCATCATGATGACCGCCTTCGTGGCGGCGCTGGCCAGCTGGGTTAACTGGGGCTTCGGCCTCGTGGTGGGCGCGCTCTTAGCCCGCGAAGTGGCCAAGCGCATACGCGGCGTGGACTACGGCATGCTCGTGGCCGCAGCCTATTCGGGCTTCGTCGTATGGCATGGCGGCATATCGGGTTCCATCCCGCTCGCCATAGCCACCAAGGGCCATATCGTGGAGAAGCTCATCGGCATCATACCCGTATCGCGCACTATCTTCGCGCCGTTCAACCTCATCATAAGCTTCACGATGATCGTAGCCCTGCCCATACTCTTCTATTTCATGGCGCGCAAGAAGGACAATGTCGTGCAGGTGGATCCCGCCCTGCTTGAGGACGAAGTGCCCGCCGCCGAGCCGACCGTTAAGACGCCGGCCACTCGGCTCGAGAATTCCCGCATCGTTACCTGGATACTGTCTTTACTCGGTTTCGCCTACCTCGTGTACCACTTCGTGAGCAGGGGCTTCGACCTGAACCTCAACATCGTCATCACGATCTTTATGTTCGTGGGCATACTGCTGCACGGCAAGCCCATAGCCTATGTGCGGGCCATCGAGCAGGCGATTAAGGGAGCCGGCGGCATAGCCCTTCAATTCCCGCTCTACGGCGGCATACAGGGCATCATGGTCGGCACGGGCCTCGCCGGCATCATAGCCCAGTGGTTCATATCCATATCCAGCCCGGAGACCTTCCCGCT
>JBFZES010000164.1:0-8310 GCA_041306725.1 Spirochaetaceae bacterium
GGCTTTTTCTCGGCGCTGGACTTCCGCGATAATGCTCAGGGATTCCTCATGGCTCCGTTTAAGCAGGGTAAGGAGCTCGTCTTCGCGGTACTTGAACTGCACGAGCGCCATGCGATAGCGGGCGGCCTCGGTTTTCACGTGATCGGGGTAGCGCTCTACTAGGCTCCTATACAGCTTATCAGCCTCGGGCAGGCGGCCGAGCGCGTAGAGGCTTTCGGCCGACCAGAACAGGGCGGCAGGCAGGTAATCCGCCTGGGGGTACTTAACGACATAGGATGACAGCACCTGCACGGCCCGCTCGTAGTCTTTCCGCACATAGGCTATGCGCCCGCGCTGATAGATAAGCTCCGCGCTTTTGGCATGGTCGGGAAACGCGGCGAGAAAGAGGTCGATGCCCCGTTCCGCCGCCTCGGTATCGCCTGAGGCTATGTGTGCCATGGCCGACCAATACGCGCCTTCGGCGCGAAGAACGCCTGCGCCCGCATCCAGGTAGAGGCCGTCAAAGAGGGGTACCGCCTCGGCGTAGCGCCCCTCGGCGAAGAGCTCAATGCCGCGCCGGAGCGTGTCCTGCTGTCCCGCGTTTTGGCCGAACGCCGCGGCGAGCGTAAAGCATAGCGCAAGGGCCGCCAGGACTAAGCGTTTTCGGTTCATGTATCCCATCCTTCCATTCCTTACATTCTCGGTATATGGGCGCAGAGTCTGGAGTGCGCTATGGCTTCAGCCTTGGATAGAGCGCACGAGCGCGGCAGTATCCTCGGAGGCGAAAAACGCGCTGCCCATGACCAGGGCATCGGCTCCCGCTGCGAGGATCTGTGCCGCGTTGGCAGCGCTTACGCCTCCGTCCACCTCGATTATATAGCGCAAATTCAGTTTAGCGCGCAGTTCTTTCAGGGCGCTGAGCTTGCCCATGGAGGAAGCGATGAATTTCTGGCCGCCGAAGCCCGGGTTCACGCTCATGACCAAGACGAGATCCACGTACGGCAGGAGCTCCTCAAGCGCGGCGACGGGCGTGGAGGGCACTATGGATACGCCCGCAAGCTTCCCCGCGGCCCGTATGCGTTCCGCCAGCCTGTTGGCGTGCACGCAGGCCTCAAGATGGAAGGTAATCGCGTCCGCGCCCGCCTCGACGAAGGAATCCACGAGCGACTCCGGCTCCACGGTCATTAGGTGGGCATCGAAGAACAACGACGATCGGCGGCGCAGGTCGGCGACCATCTTGGGGCCGAAGCTGAGATTGGGCACGAAACGGCCATCCATGATGTCAAGGTGCAGCCACCGGGCGCCGCTCGCCTCGACCCGGCGGAGCGCCGAGCCCATATCGGCGAAATCGGCCGCTAAAAGGGAAGGCGCTATAACGGGTTTGTCCATGGCCCGATTTTAGCATGCCCGCGCCGGCGACTCAAGGAGCATTGTCCTTCGCAAAGCGCATCTTCATTGACTAGTTGCAATTATTTCATGTACAATCATAAAGATCTTCATACTATGGATACCCCGAATAGACATGGCACTAGCCCAGGGCGTTGACGCGCTCTTAACAGAATCCTACGCGCTTCTCACCCGATTGGACTTGCCCGGGGCCCATGCGGTGCTTGAAGAGGCGCTGTCCTGCGATTTCGAGCATGAAGAGCTGCTGTGCGCGCTCAAGTGCGCCCGCTGGTGGCTTGATTCCCGCGAGCGCATAGAGCTCTGCAAGGATCCGCTGGAGGCGGGCGACCTCTGCCTCTCCCGCTGGCGGGCGTTTAAGGACTTCACGCGGCGCATGAGCGTATGCAATGAGCGGCCTAGCCTGGCGTATAAGCACTATGCCTTCGCGCTGGCGCTATCGCGCTACGCTGAGCTGGAAAAGCCGGGGGAGGCCTCGGACCCTGAGCTGTCATTGAGGCTCGGCAGGGCATATAAGGGCATAGGAGACTACGAGAAGGCGCTGGCCCAGCTCAATACCGCGTCGAAGATACGGAAAGACGACCCCGCGGTATTGGCGGAGCTCGCCGATACCTACGGGCTTTTAGGGGAAGCGCGCGCGTCTAAGGCTCTATTCAGGGAGGCGTTCTATATCAACCCCCAGAAGATCGAGCTTGAGACCCTGGAATCGGACAGCGTGGCGCGGCTGGTGGATAAAGCGTTCGGGCACGTAGCCAGCGCCCATGAGGCAGCCGAATGGGTGCCCGTGTACGGCGAGCTCATGGGCGTGTTCACGGTCAAGCGCGAGCTTAAGCCCATGGAGCTCGGCAAGCTCAAGCAGTCGGTATACGAGATGGAAACGGAGCTGAGCTCGGACGGCTCGCGGCGCTCGGTGCTGCTGCCAAGGCTCATAAACCGTTATTTCTGGCTCGCCGACTGCTATATAAATAGACGAGAACCTAAAGAACGCATCGATGAGATACTGCTTAAGATAAAGCTCTTGGACCCTAACGTTTACAAGCTGTACATCGCCTAGAAACAGGAAGAGGAGAACCATATGGCCGATTCGCCCATCGCGAAAAAACTTCAAGAGATGCTCAACGAGGAAAAGTGGACGCGCGCCACGCTTTCTGGCTATACGGTAAACCAGATCAAGGATTTGGATGCCCTGTTCCAGGAGGCAGCCCTAGAAAAGGCCCTCGACGACATCAAGGAAGTATGCGAGGAGCACCTTGCCCATAGCAAGAACAGCATAGCTGCCCTCTATCTGTCCGGCATCATCGGGCTCTCCCGCCAGCAGATCGACGATTCCAATTTAATATCGCTCATCAATATATTCGCGGACAACCGCAAGTGGAACGTGGTCGAGTACATTTGCAAGCGCATACTCGACTACGGCGACAACCGCAACGCCCTCATACGCCTCGCCGAGTGCTACGAGAACGAGGACAGGATAGACGACCAGTACGCGGCATGGGAGCGCCTTGTCCGCGTGGACTACGAAGAAGCGGACATCGTCAAGCTCATAGCGGAAAAGAAAGAGAAGGACGGCGACCGGGAAGGCGCCATCGACTATTATCGCAAGGCCCTGCACCGCTACGTGAACAAGGCCCTGTTCAGCAACGCCAAGGAAATCTGGAACAAGCTCATCGAGCACGCGCCCGAGGACATAGACTTCTTCCTGCACGTTCAGCGCAAGATAGCCAAGCTGATCAGCGAAGACAAGGCCGCGGTGCTGCTCACCGACCTGTATAAGCACTACAAGGCCGCCGAGGACTGGGATACCGCCCTGTCCATCCTGAAGACCATCATAGACTACGACGACAAGAACTCCCAGGTGCGCAAGGAGATCGTCGAGGTATACAAGGCCAAGTACGCCGCCCACTCCTACGTGGACGAGTACGTGCGCCTTTCCAACCTCGCCCAGAGCTACCGGAGCATACATGAGGCCATAGCGGACTTCGAGAAGCATATATCCTTCGATATAGGCAACTTCGTGTACCACCGCACCTGGAACATAGGCCGCATACGCAGCATTAAGGGCGACGATATCGTCATCGATTTCGCCAAGAAGCGCGACCATCACATGGGCCTCAAGATGGCCGTCGACAGCCTCGTTACCCTGAGCAAAGAGCACATATGGGTGCTCAAGGCCATATGGACCAAGGAAAAGCTCAAGGAAAAGATCAAGAAGGACATAGCCTGGGCGCTCGTCACGGTGATCAGGAGTTTCGACAACCGTACGGACATTAAAAAGATAAAGGCCGAGCTCGTGCCTTCGGTGCTGAGCGCCAACGAGTGGACCAGCTGGAGCTCCAAGGCCCGGGCCATACTCAAGACCGATTCCCGCTTCGGCAACGCGCCTGAATCCGTGGGCATATTCCTCGTGCGCGACCGGCCGCTATCGTATGAAGAGAAGATATACAACCAGTTCAAGGCCGAAAAGAACTTCTTCCCGCGCGTGCAGGACGTGCGGGACTTCCTGGAGAAGGGCGACGCGGATTCCGAGCTCTTTACCGAGATGGTCGCCTACTTCACCGGCTACGTGAAGTCGTATTCCCAGCTCAATGAATTCGTGGTCGCTTCGTTCCTCTTCCTCAAAGAGCTGGCGAGCAAGCACGCGCACCTGAAGAATATCGCCACCATGGGCTTCGCCGAGCTCATGGGCGATTGCGACGACATTATCAGCATTTATCTCAACATGAAGGACTCCAAGCTTAAGGAAGCCTTCCTTCACCATATTAAGCTGTTCATGACCGACTGGCCTGAAATTTACGCGCGCATTTTCCCCTACGCGCTCACCAAGGCCATGATTGACACGATGCTCTACGCGGGAGAGGTAGACCGCCTCAAGAGCATGATCGTATCCATCGTGGAAAACTACCGCGACCATCGCGAGGCCTTTATATGGGTAGTCAAAAACCTGTGGGATGAGCCTTGGGTACAGGAATTGGGCCTGTCCTACGACAAGGTGCTGTTTACCCTCATTCATATCCTCGATATAAGCTTCAAGGAAATCGAGAACCACCGCGACACTACCGAGAACAAGCGCATCAACAAGCAGGTGGACAACATCCTGTTCAAGGAACGCCGCCTCGAGAACTTCCTCGACGACGCGGACAAGGATACCGTCGAGCGCGTATACACGCTCATAAGCGACGTTAAATTCCTTGATCCGGCCGTTAAGCTCCGCCTGCGCAAGGGCGTGGCCGAGCGCCATCCGGATTTCAAGTTCTCCGCGGACGAGGAAAAGGCCGTCGTTTCGCGAGGCCTCATGGTGACGGCGGCAAAATACGAGGAAAAAACCAGGCTGCTTTCCAAGATCATGGAAGACGACGTACCCGCCAACCAGAAGGAAATCGCCTACGCCCTGTCCCTTGGCGACCTTAGGGAAAACTCCGAGTACAAGGCTGCCAAGGAAAAGCAGGACGAGCTCAACGCCAAGGTGGCAAAGCTTAAGAACGAGATCGAACGCTCCCAGATCTTCGATATGTCCACCCTTACCACGGCCAAGATATCCTTCGGCACCGAGGTGCTGCTGTATAACGAGACCGAAAACCGCGAAGAGACCTACATAATACTCGGCCCCTGGGAATCGGATCCCACGAACCATATCATTTCGTACCTGTCTCCTCTAGGAAAGCGCCTGCTTAACCATAAGACGGGCGACAGCCTTACCTTCGCCATCCATGACAGGAAATTCGCCTATATTGTCAAGTCTATCGTAGCGGCCACTATTTAAGCCTTAGGGGGAACGGGCAATGAACGGTAAAAATCGGCTCTGGCTTTATGCCTTGGTTTTCGCGCTCTTACTGGGCGCGGTAGCGCCGGATGCCCGCGCGCAGGAAAAGGTGGACCTCGTGGTCCTCCTCGACTCTTCGCAAAGCATGTTCCCCTATTACAATCAGGTGCTCGAATACGTCGTTTCTGGAGCGCTCAAAGAATACATGCGCGCGGGCGACGTGTTTCACCTGCTTTCCTTCTCCGACAATACCCAGATAGAGATAGCCCAGAGCCTCAAGACCGAAAGCGACGTCAAAAGCGCCCTGGCCAGGCTCTACCTGCTCTATCCCTTAGGCAGGAGCACCGACCTCCTTTCAACCCTTCGCTTCGTATACCAGTACGTAGCCGACATGCCGGAAGCCAGCGCTAAGCGCATTATCCTGATCACCGATGGCATGCATGCGCCTCTTGCCGATTCGCCCTACGCGGGCTTCGCGCCGGATCAGGTGCGGGCCGAGATAGAGAAGACCATAGGCAGGGTAAAGGAACGCGGCTGGCAAATGAGCGTGGTGCGGGTGCCCTTCGGCCGCGATGCGCTCGCCGGCGGCGCGGGGCCGAATGCCGGTCCCGGCGAAATGGGCTCCGGCGCGCCCGGCGCGGGCGATTACCTAGGGGACGTCGCGGCGGCCCTCGGCGTAGCCGTCAATGAATTCGACCCTGAAAACGGCGCGAGCGTGCTCGAAGGTACCGTTGGCCTCTTGCGCATAAGCTATCCCGACGACTTGGGAACCAGGGATTACGCTTTCAAGTTTCCCCTTTCGCTGAGCAATCCCGGGAGCCAGGAGCTGAGCCTTGAACTGTACGCCCTCCTCCTTCCCGACGGAAGCGACGCTCTCGCCGAAAAGGCCTTCCTTCAAGTGGGGGCTGGCAAATCGGGAAGCCTTAGCGTATCGGTGCGGCTGCCCTCCGGCATGGAAGAAGGCTCGCAGCGTATCGTGCTCGAGCCCCGCTTCTCCAACGGCCTGCGCGTAAGCCCGGCCCGCGCCGACATGGCCATAGTGCTCAAGCGCTCGGCCATTGCGCGCTTCTTCAAGAATAGCGCGCGGGTCCTGATTTTCGTGGGTCTCTTAATCGTAGCGATCACCCTTATCATACTGCTCATATCGTATGTGCGTTCCGTGCACAAGCGCTCGGCTAGCCCCGTCGTGGACGCGGTACTCGACGCGCAGTCCCTGCGAGAAGCCGCACAGAAGCCGGCCCTTGGCCTTGCGGCCAAGGACGACGAACAGGGGAAAGTACCAAGCCAAGGCGCATCGGCGCAGGCCGTCTTGGCCGCGGCCGCGCGGCAGACGCGCGGCGCCGCGCTTTCCCCGGCTACGGCAGCGGATCCTTCGGCGCGGCTCGGATCGGCCCAGGACGCGCGGCGGCTCGGCGCGGAACAGGCGTCCGCACAGGCGGCGCTCCTGCAGTCGGCAGGCGGCCCATCCACGCGCGCCGATGCGGCGTTGGTTCTTTCAGCCGCCGCTTCCGGCGCCCAGGAGCGCGACAGGCTCCGCATGCTCAGCGACGAGGCTTCAAAAGGCGACGGCTCCGCCGCGCGCGCGGCCCTGCTCCTCGGCACCAAGCGCGACGCGCAGGCCGCCCTGCGCCCGCAGACTTCTCAGGCGGCGTATGAATACCACGGACAGGTAAAGAAGCCCGGAGCGGCGCGCATAACGCTCCATGTGGAAGGCCAGAACCCCAATATAGGGAAGCGCAATATAAAGACCCTCCACGCCGGCGGCAGGAAGAGCGTAGGCGGCGGAAAGAGCGAATTCCTGGTATTCCTCCTGCCCCTGCCCCAGCACGTCGCCGACATCCACTATGATGGCGAGAGCCTTACCTTAGTGCCTAGGCGGCCCGAATTTTTCCCCGACTGCGACGGCCCCGTACAGGACTGCCTTGGCATGGACATACGGGTAATAAACGCCCGCGGCAGGGAACTCTCCATACGCTTCGAGCGCTATGTGCCGCCGCTTGACCGTATCAACAAGCTTCTGCACTGCATAGAGTCGCCCGGGGCGTAGAGAAGGCCTTCAGTCGCGCCCGATCCGTTCGATGGCCGCCGCCGCCCTCTTCTTCACCGCGTCCGCGGCGTCGCTCTCGGCTAGGCGCCTAAGCTCTGCTAGGTGCGCCTTGTAGCGGTTGCGTTCGGCCCAGGCTATGGCGGACAGGCGCACGCTGAAATCCTTGTCCGCATAGAGCCGCTCTACGAAGCTGCCCGCGCTTTCTTCGTCTATGAGCAGGAAAGCCCTTGCCAAGGACAGGTAGAATGGCCTGTCCTTCTCGGCCCCCTTCGCTACGAACAGCTTAAGCATGGCATCCCGTTGAGCGCCGCCGCCCTTGGCTATGAGCACGGAAAAGGCTTTTACCCGATACTGAGCGGGGCTCTTGGCATCCTCGGCGTAGCCCGCCAGGAAGTCCCACGCGCGCTTGCTCCCTATGGCAGCCAAGGCGTCTATCGATGCCTCGCGCACGCTGCGCTCCGGGTCATAGGCTACCTTGAACTCCAGGGCCGGAACGGCGTCCTCGACGCGCAGGGCCGCTATGCCCCGCGCGGCCGCCGCGCGGGGAAGCACATGCGCGTCGCGTAGCGCGTTCACGAGAGCGGCCCTCGCGTTAGCGCTATCGAAGCCGCCCAAGGCTTCGACGGCCGACGCGCGCACATTGGGGTCGTTAGACACCGATGCCCGCTCAAGCACGGCTACGGAAGCCTTGTCGCCTATCTTGCCTAAGGCGGTAGCCGCGTACATACGCTCAACCTTGCCCGCGGCCTCATCCTCCACGATGCCCGACAGCAGCTCTAGCGCGCCGGAAGCCTTTATGGCGCCCAAGGCGACGATGATCTCCTGCTTAAGGGTAGCGCTCGCCTCATCCGCTTCATAGGCGGCCAGCAGGGCATCGTCGCTCGCCGCGTCTCCTGAGCTTCCTATCATTTTCACCGCGGCCTGCATATAACGCTGTTCTTCGTCCCGCAGTATGGCATACGCGGCGGGCAGGGCCCGCTTAGATCGTAGCGCGGACAGATACGAGAAGGAAGATAAGACGAGGGTCTCCTGATAGCCGTCGCGTTCGTCTATAAAGCGCGTTGCCTGGCTCTCCGCCTTGTCCGAAGGAAAGGCCGCGAAATACTCGAGTATGGCTATG
>JBFZES010000165.1:0-3294 GCA_041306725.1 Spirochaetaceae bacterium
ACGGTTTACCTTACCCTTGACCCCTCTTCTTCCCAGGCAGCCGACATACGGAGGCTTATAGACCTCCTTGGCAGGAAAATGGCGGACGCGGAACAGCTTAAGGCCATGGAAGAGGCGCGAAGGCTCGCCGAGGAAGCCGCGCGCAAGGCGGTTGAGGACGCGGTGGCCCAGTCCCTGCGAGACAGCGCCGGGGACGCCACGAGCCTATCCGTGGGCTCGGGCGACTTGCAGGGCTACGAAGACGTACTTTCCTTGGACGATTAATAGCGATAGGATGGCCCCATGGACACGAAAAAGAAGACTTTAGCAATCATAGGGGCCATAGCCCTCTTCGCCCTTCTGCTCGGCGGCGGCGCCCTCCTGCTCTTTGGCGGCGGCGATAAGGCGCGGGCGAACATGCTCACCCTGGCCCGCGAATACATAGACCGGGGCGATTACGACCGCGCCTTGGACCTCCTCGATACCCTTATCATTAAAGACGTGAACGACGAAGAGGCGCGCGCGCTCCGCGACGAGGCACTGGAGAAAAAGGCCGCCAAAGCCGCCGGCCTTGCCGACGCGGCGGCTTCCGGCCTGCCCAGCGCCGATGCCCAGGCCCTTACGCAAAGCCTAGACCAGCTGGGCAAGAGCCTTGAGCGCAGCGTGAGCACGGCCGCCACCAGCGCCGCCGCCGCCAAGCCTTCATCGGGCGGCGATGAGGCAGCCGCCGCGGCCGCCAGGAAGGCCGAGGAGGAAGCCAGGGCCAAGGCCGAGGCTGAGGCCGAGG
The DNA here is from genome assembly GCA_041306725.1 of Spirochaetaceae bacterium. GTDB lineage: Bacteria > Spirochaetota > Spirochaetia > Treponematales > UBA12059 > UBA5200. The sequence continues at coordinate 767 of JBFZES010000165.1, forward strand.
CCGCGCGGCGCAAGGCCCAGGCGGACGCCCTCGCCAAGGCCAGCGCCGATACGCGGGCCAAGATGGAGGCTATAAACGCGCTCGTTAAGCAGGGGCGCGCCGATTCGGCCACCGGCCAGTATCAAAAGGCCAAGGGCTCCTTCGATCAGGCCACCGGCATGCTGCCGCCCGAGGAGCCTAAATTCGCGTCGCAGACCTGGTCGGAGATAGCCGACGGCTATTACGACGGCTATAAGCACGACCCGGCCAGTTCAGGAGGCGTGGAATCGATCAAGCAGGCCCAGCGCGCGGCCCAGGAAGCCATACGCCTGGCGCCCACGGACCCCGCCACCGCGAGGCCTCACTATACCCTGAGCAAGATCTATAACGATTCCAAGCTGCCCGACCTCGCCCTTACCGAGCTTGAGCAGGCGGTAAAGCTCGATCCCAACGACTATTTGTACGCCTATGAATTGGGCAAGGCCTACTTCAACGTGCGCAAGTACGAGGAGGCCAGGCGCGCCTTCGAATCGGTTACCACCAAGCTTAACCCTAAATACGAGCCGGCCTTCTTCAACCTCGGCATGACCTATCGCGCGCTCAACAACACGGGTTCCGCCTTGAGCGCCTTTAAAAAGGCGGCCGAGCTCAAGCCCGACTACGTGAACGCCCACGTGCAGGTAGGCATAGTATCGCGCTTGCGCAACGACTTAGCCGGCGCCGTAAACGCGCTCAACACGGCGCTCTCCTTCGACGCCGCCAACGTTACCGCCCTGCGCAACCTGGGAGAAGTGTTCGTAGCCCAGAATAAGCTTGCCGACGCCGAGCGCTCCTTCGAGCGCGCCTTGGCGATAAGCTCCGACGCCGCCACCAACTATAACCTTGCCAAGGTAAAGTTCGATCTGGGCAAGGCGTCGGAGGCTTTGTCATACGCCCGCAAGGCCGTGGAGCTCATGCCCTCGAATTCCTTGTACCATTATCAGCTTGGGCTATGCGCTGAGCAGACGGGCGACGTGGACCGGGCCGTGGTATCGTACGCGAAATCGGCCGAGCTCGACAAAAAGGCCCTTGATCCGCGGGTAAACCTTGGCAAGCTCTACCTGGAATCGGGATTTACCGATAAGGCCCTTACCGTGCTGGACGAAGCGTACAAGATCGATCCCAAGTCGCTCGAGGCGAACAATAACTTAGGCAAGGCCTACGGCCAGAAAAACCTGCACGACAAGAGCGTGTTCCACTACGAGCTCGCCCTGGCGCTTTCGCCGCGCGATACGACCATACGGCAGAACCTCGCGGGCGCCTACGTGATGGTGAACGACCTCAACAAGGCGCGCGACTCCTATATCGAGCTAATAAAGGTGGATCCGGCCCTCTGGGAAGCGCAGCACGAGCTTGGCAAGGTGTACCTTTCGCTGGGCGATAGGGCGGCTGCCAAGAAGGTGCTCAGCGACCTTTTAGCCAAGAAGCCCGACTATGCCAAGCGCGCCGAGGTAGACACTATACTCTCCGCCCTCTAGGCGCGGAGGCGTTTTATACTAGGCGGCGCACGGCCTTGTAAAGATCTTCCCTGCTCAGCCGCTGCCAAATAGGGCGGCCGTGGGGGCAGTGAGGGTCGGGCAGCCGCAGCGCCTTCTGAATGAGGGCGCGCGCCGTCGTATCGTCGAGCTCGTCGCCGTCCATGACGGCGGCGCGGCAGGCGGCGCGGGCGGCCGCCTCGCGCAGCAGCGAGCTAGGGTCGGGCTTCTCCCGCAGGAGCTCAAAGAGAGCGCCGGTCTTGGCGGAGGGCAGCATGCCCGGCGCGCTTTCAAGCAGCCATGAGGAGCCTTCCTTAGTCAGCCTGAAGCCAAGGGCGGCCAAGCTTTCGCGGTTCTCCCCTATATACGCATCCTCTTCATCGCTCTCGGGCTCATACACCACGGGCACGAGCAGCTCCTGGGCTCGAGACTTGCCCTCCATGATTTCGTCGAAGAGTATGCGCTCGTGCGCGGCGTGCTGATCGATGAGCAGGAGCTCGTCGCCCAGCTGCGCGATAAGGAACACGCCAAGGGCCTGTCCAAGGTATTTGAAGCCCGGGGCGGAGCCGCCTTCCGCCCTGCGCGCTGCAAGCTCGTCGGCCAAGGCCGCCCAGCCGGAGCGTTCGGATACGGTATATGAGGCTTCCCGATAAGAGCCATGTTGCTGACGGTAGCCGTCAGGCTGGCCGTCAGGCTGGCCGTCAGGCTGGCCATAAGCGGAGCCGCGGGGAGAGCCCTGGGCTCCCCCGCCCATCACTGGACGCTGGAAGCCTTCCAACTCAGGGGCATCAGGCGCGCGGGAAGCGCCGTCAAGGAGTATGCTCGCCGAGGCGTTACGCGCCTGGCTGCCCAGGTAGCCCCGAATGGCGTTCATGAGGCCGCGGCGTATATCTTCCAGGTTGCGAAGCCGCACCTCTTTTTTTGCCGGGTGTATATTGAAGTCGGCGAGGGAAGGATCCACCTCTATGAAGGCGTAGGCGTAGGGCCAGGCACCGGCGGGCAGAGCGCCCCGGTACGCGTACTCCATGGCCTGCG
>JBFZES010000166.1:0-2868 GCA_041306725.1 Spirochaetaceae bacterium
ATGGGCCGTAAATCCCAAGGCGGAATCGAAGAGGCAGGCTTCGAGATAGTCCGGCCTGCCGCAGGCGAAGCACTCCAGCGCGAGCCGCGGCGGCTCGCGCTTAAATCCTTCCCAGGGGTGGCCCCAGCGGATTACGGTCCAGCCGTTGAAGGCCTGGACATCTTTGGAAGGGTCCAGCCCAGGCGCGAGGGCGCGGAAGGCCGAGAGATCGTCCACCGACAGCCGCAGGCTCAGGCCGGCGTCCAGGTCGGAGAGGGCCTTGGCCAGGCGGTACACGACCCCTATGTCGCCATAGTTGTCCACTACCTTGCAAAGTATATCGATGGTCACGAGGCTATCCTGCGCAAGCTAAGCGCGCGCGTCAAGGATAGGCGCGCAGGTACTGCGCCGGTGCGCGCCTTAGCTCGGGGGGCAGTTGGCGCAACGGCCAGTAGGGGTCGCGCAAAAGGAGGCGCCCAAGCGACACGGCGTCGGCGGCGCCTGAAAGCACGATCTGCTGGGCCTGCTCTATAGCCGTGATGAGTCCCACCGCGCCTACCGCCATGCCGGAGGCTTCCTTGACGCGCGCGGCCAGGCTTACTTGGTAACCGGGTCCTACCGGCGGCTTGGCGTTCGCGGCCAGCCCTCCGGAGGATACGTCGATGAAGTCCACGCCGCGCTCGGCAAAGGCTTGAGCCAGAAGGGAACATTCTTCGACGTCCCAGCCGCCCGGGAGCCAATCGGTGGCAGACAGCCTGGCTAAGAGCGGCATGGACGAGGGGAGAGCAGAGCGCAGGGCGTCCACGGCCTCAAGGGCCAGGCGGCTGCGGCCTTCGAAGCCGCCTCCGTAGGCATCCTGCCTATGGTTGCAGAGGGGCGAGAGGAATTGGTGGAGGAGGTAGCCGTGGGCGCCGTGGAGTTCCACGGCGTCGAAGCCCGCGCGCACTGCCCTCCGCCCAGCCTCGCCAAAGGCGTCAAGGATGGCTCGTATGTCCCCACCATCCATAGCCCGCGGCGTGGCGTAGCTGGGATCGAAGGGTTCGGCGCAGGGGCCAAGTACGGGCCAGCCGCCCTCCGACTCGGGCAGGGCTCCCGAGCCTTCCCAGGGGCGGCGCGTGGAAGCCTTGCGCCCGGCGTGGGCCAGCTGAATCGCGATCTTAGCTCCCGCCTCATGGACGGCCTCGCATACGCGCTGCAGGGCTTCGGCCTGGGCATCGTTCCACAGCCCCAGGTCCTGCGCGCTTATGCGGCCTTCCGGGCGCACCGCCGTGGCCTCGACCACGACGAGCGCGGCGCCGCCCAGGGCGCGCTCAGCGTAATGGCGTATATGCCAGGGGCCGGCCAGGCCATCGGCGGCCGAATACTGGCACATAGGCGCCATGAATATCCTGTGGGGCAACGTAAGGCCGCGCAGCGCAAGGGGCTCGAATAGCTTTGCCATGCGGCTATACTACCTGGCCAGCCAGCCTCCGTCTACCGCGACCGTGTAGCCGTTCACGTAATCGGAGGCCGCCGACGCAAGGAACACCGCCGCGCCTTGCACGTCCTGGGGCGTGCCCCAGCGGCCCGCGGGTATGCGCTCCAGTATGGCCTGGTTACGCGCTTCGTCGGCGCGCAGGGCCGTGGTGTTGTTCGTGGCCATGTAGCCGGGGGCTATGGCGTTGGCGTTTATGCCGTGCTTGGCCCACTCGTTGGCCATGAGCCTGGTAAGTCCCATGACAGCGCTTTTGCTGGCGGTGTAGGAGGGTACCCGTATGCCGCCCTGGAAGGACAGCATGGACGCTATGCTTATGATCTTGCCGCCCGAGCCCTGGGCGAGGAACTGCTTGGCCACCGCCTGGCTGAAGAAGAACACGGTCTTGGCGTTGATGTCCATGACCTCGTCCCAATCCTTCTCGGAAAAGTCTATAGCGTCCTGCCTGCGAATTATGCCCGCGTTGTTGACGAGTATGTCGACGCGCCCGAAGGCTTCCACGCTCTTGGCGACGATGCCGGACAGGGGCTCTATGCTCATCAAATTGGCCACGACTTCCAGATAGCGGCGGCCGAGCTTTTCTATGGCTCCCTTGGTTTCCGGCGAGGCCACATAGTCAACGCCCACCACGTCGGCGCCTGCCTCGGCGAGCGCTATGCTTATGCCCTGGCCCAGGCCCGTGGAGCTGCCGGTGACGATGGCCACCTTGCCATCGAGCTTGAATAGATCGAGTATCATAGTCGCGTTCTCCTTATCGTTATTTCAAGGCGGACATGGGCACGCCGTCCATGTCGGTAAAGGTCTGGTTCTCGCCTGCCATGCCCCATATGAAGGTATAAGAGCCGGTGCCCACGCCCGAGTGTATGGACCAGCTGGGGCTGATGACGGCTTCCTCGTTGCGCACGATGAGGTGGCGCGTCTCGTCGGGCTTGCCCATGAAGTGGAACACTACACGGTCGGCGGGCATGTCGAAGTAGAGATAGGCTTCCATGCGCCGCTCGTGGGTGTGCACCGGCATGGTGTTCCATACGCTGCCTTCCGAGAACAGGGTCATGCCCATGACCAGCTGGCAGCTTTCCAGCACGGCGGGATGTATGAACTGGTTGATGACGCGCTGGTTGCATTCGGCGGCGCTGCCCAGCTCCACCCGCTTGGCCTGGGCAAGGGTGATAAGCCTCGTCGCGCAGGCGCGGTGCGCGGGCGCGCTGTTAAAGTAGAATTTGGCCGGCGACGCCGCATCGGCGCTCTCGAACGATACCGCCTTGGAGCCCATGGCTATATAGAGCGCGTCCCTAGGCCCAAGCTCGTAGCGCGCGCCGTCCACCGTGATAGCGCCCGCGCCTCCTATGTTGATGATGCCCATTTCCCTGCGCTCAAGGAAATAGTCCGTGCCCAGCGCCTTAGTGGCCGCGAGC
>JBFZES010000167.1:0-8683 GCA_041306725.1 Spirochaetaceae bacterium
GTAGGCATAGGCGGAAATGGCGCGGTTCGCCCCCGATACGACGCTTACGCTTCCGTTCGGCGAACCGTAGCCTCCCGGCGTAAGGTTTTGCACGGTGAGGGTGTAGCTCTTCTTCGTAAAGTTGGCACTGAGGGTGGCGTCGCCTGCGCTGGCCGTCACCGTAACGCTGGCCGAGTTCGCGTTCGGGCTGAAGCTTATACCGGCGGGAGCGCCGGCGCTTACGGTCCAGTTGGTAAAATTGTATTCCGCGCCAGGGGTAGCGCTTATGGCGCCGCTGGCTACGTCCTTCTCGACGTTGACGCTCGGCACGCTGACGGCGTTGCCCTCGGCCGCGGGATTGGCCGTTATGGTAAGCACGTAGTCCGTATCGTCTATGCGCGGCCGCACCGTGGCGTTGCCCCCGCTTACCCTGAGCCTCGTCGAGGGGCTGTTAGCGTCATCGAAGCTGACGCTGCCGCTGCCGCCCGTCTGCTCCCAGAAAAGGAAGCTGAAGCCTGAGTTCGCCGTCGCCGTCACTTCGAAGGCCTCTCCGTCTTTTACCGAATACGATCCCGCGCCGGGGCCAATGGAGCCGTCGGCGGGCGCCTGCAAGAGCAGGGTATAGCTATCGAGCGCGGCCAGGCGCACGCGTTCGGCCGCGATGGGCGTAAGCGCGTCTTCGCAGGAGCTCAGCGCCACGATGGCCGCAAAAGCTAACAGGGCCGATACGGATAGGGCGAACGCTTTCTTCGATTTCATGCTTGGCTCCTTCTCTCAGTCAGTCCAGGAAACGGCCGAGCGGAGGGCGGGGTCCGCCGCCCTAGCCGTCGTACCGCCCGCGCCGCCGTCAAGGTAGGCGTGGGAATCCGCTTTTTTGGGATCGATGAGGCGGGCCGTTTGGAAGGCTCTGCGGGCCAGGTCGTAGCGGCCCAGCTCAAACTGGGCGCGCGCCACGCCCAGCGCTGCTTCCGCGAAATCGGGGTTCGCCTTTATGGCCCGCTCGTAGAAATCGAGCGAGCCGCGATAGTCTTTTTTTAGGAAGCGTATATTGCCAAGGTTATGCAGGGCTGGCGCGTGATTGTCCTTGGCTGCCTGGAGGAAGCTCGCCTCGGCCTTATCCACGAGGCCGTAGCGCGCGTAGAGCGTGCCTAAGCTGTTGAGGAGGCCGGGGGTTGAGCGCGCGCTTATGCGGGTGCGCAAGGACTGTTCAAGCACGCTGATCTCGCGGTCCACGAAGCTTTTCATGGCGCCGTCGAAGGACGCCCCTATGCGCTTGGCCTCGGGAAAGCGCGCCACGATGTCGGCCTGCTCGGCCGCGGAGAAGAAGCTGGGCTCGTAGCTGTTCCACGATTCGCGTACGGGAAAGAAGCCGGCGGAGCCCGAGGCGAGCGCTTCGCGCCACTGCTTGGAACCGTCCGCCCAGGCGGCAAGGAAGCCGCGGCTCAAGGCGGTGGCTTCCACGGGTATCCATACCTTGCCGTCGCGGACGATCAGGTCTGCCGTGGACGAAAACACCCGCTGCGCCTCGAGCTCGGAAAGGTCCAAGGCGAAGGCCGCGAAGATATGGCCAGGGGTTGTTATGAAGGCCGTCTCCACGCCGAGGGCCTCAAGGAAGGAGCAATAGAGGACGGTGAGGTCGTCGCAGTCGCCGGTCATATAGTCCAGGGTCTGTATGGGGAATTGCACGTAGTCGATGGCGTTGGTCGCCTCGCTAAGCTCTTTATAGGACGAGGCCGGATCGATGACATAGCGCAGGCCATACGCGGCTAAGGAGCTGTACGCTATCATGCCCTTGCGGAAGGATTCGGAGAACACCGCCCCTCCTGAGCCCGCCGCCGCAAGCGCATTGCGGCTCAGTTTCAGTATGGTTGGGTCTTTGGCGGTCACGAAGGCCGCCGCCTTACGGTCGTCGTCCCAGGATATGGCGTTACGGCTCTCTATGCGGATATTCGCGGAGCGCCGCACCGACATGGGGCTAGCCCTGAGGGAATAGCCGACGACTATTTCCGCCTGCGCGGCATCGGTTTCCGTTATAGCCAGCACTTCGTTGCGCAGAAGCGCCGTAAGGTCCAGTTCGCGGGACTCGCCGGGCTTAAGGGCGGGGAATTCGGCGACTATGGCCGCGCCGTCCATGTAACTGGGTATGAAGAACTCGACCTTCACGTCGCGAATCTCGCTGGATTCGGCGTTTTTTATGGTAACCGTGCCTACCGGATTGTCCGCGTAGTACTTATAGATAACGGGAAAGAACGGCTGCAGTTCCGGCGAGTCAATGCGCAGTTTGGGTTTCCTGGCCCCGGCGCCGCCCTCGAAGCTTATGCTCAACGCCATGCGGAGGCTCAGGTCGAAGGGCAGTATGATCCCATCGCGCGATGTCCATAATATGTCTATGCCCGGGCTTAAGCCCAGGCTGAGCGACCCAAGGCCAATGCGCGCATCGAGGCGAGCGGAGCTCGAGGGATTAAAGAGCGTGGGAGAATTCTCCAGCATGGCCGCGAAAGCGCCCACCTGGGCGTTGATGCCTAGGGAAAAAGCGCCGCTATCGATCAATTGCCAGCTCGGGCCTATGCCAAGGCTGGCTATATGTATCGTCCCCGCGCCTGAGTCGAGGAAGGCGGCGCGGTATCCAGCCCGGAAGAAGCCGTCGAAGGTACCGAATAGCTTCGGGAACTCGAGGTCAAGGTCCGCGCCTGCTCCCGCGCTCACAAGGGAGTCTTCGGCGTTGAGGGGGAGGCTGTAGGCGGGGCTCACGGTGAAGGATTGACCCTGGGCGCTTGCCAGGACGCCGGCGAGCGATAATAAGGCGAATACCGCTATAGTCGACCTTCTGGCGGCATTGAGCATGGACATGCGAGCCTCCTTAACATTAGTAATTAGATAATATATACCGAAAAACCCGCGGCAACAACCTTCCCTCGGCGATTATTCGGCCGCGACAATTTTTTCTTGCATAGGCTCCGGTTTGCGCCTATGCTCGCCTAGCAAGGAGTACTGCATGAAAAAGCGTGGTTATGCGGCGGCTGAGCCCGGCGCGGGCCTTGGCGTAATGGCCAGTTATGGCGTGGGCAAGTTCCTGGCGGAGTTCCTTACCGGGGGCTTCGCGGCATTGGTGTTTAAGTTCTATGAAACCGAAAAGGGGCTCTCCGCCGGCTTGGTGGCGGCGGCCATCATACTGTACTCGATATGGAACGCGGTGAACGATCCGCTTATCGGTTTCTTTACCTCGCGGCCCACGCGGCTGACGGCCAGGCTAGGCAGGCGCTTTCCCTGGATACTGGCCGGCTCGCTGGCCTGCGCCGCCGGGTTTGTCTTCATCTTTACCCCGCCGGGCGGGCTGGGAAACCTGGGCCTTTTTTTATGGTTCCTCGCGGCCATATGCCTCTACGACGCCCTGTACTCCGCCTGGGAGCTCAACTATCAGTCGCTGTTTCCCGACCGCTTCAGGGGCGGCTCCGAGCGCGCTAAGGCGGCGGGCATAGGCACGGTCATAGGCGTGCTCGGCATAGCGGCCGGCGCCTTGGTTCCCACCTTTATCATACGCTATGGCGATACGGCCAGCTATGCGCTTAACGGCCTTGTCTTCGGCGCGGCTGCCGCGCTGCTGGCCCTGCTCATGCTGCCCGGCGTCAGGGAAAGCCCGGCCATGATACGCCGCTTCATGGACCAGGAGGCGGCGCGGGCGCAGGGGCCTTCGTTCTGGTCCCTCCTGAAGGAAGCCTTCGGTTTCCGCGATTTCATGGCCTTCATCCTCCTCTTTCTCTTCTACCAGTCGGCCGTGCTTTCCATGACGGCTTCCATCCATTACGTGGGCGATTACATACTTGGCCGCAGCACGACCCTGGTTTTCGCGGGCATGCTCGTAGGCGCGCTCGTAGCGGTGCCGCTCTGGCTGCTCCTCGGCCGCTTCGTCCGCAGCAGGCAAACCCTGCTGGCCGCCGCGGCCGCCGCCATGTCTCTCCTTTGCCTGCCCCTTTTCTTCGCGCGGAGCTACCTGGGCTACACCATAGCCATGGGCGCCTGGGGCCTCGCCTTCGGCGGCTTCTGGCTCATGATGACTCCCGCCATGGCCGATATCATCGACGAGATCGTGGCCGTCACCGGCAGGCGCGACGACGGCGTCGTCCTGGGCTTCCGCGCTTTCTTCGGCCGCCTTGCCTACGCCATGCAGGCCCTGAGCTTCTGGGCAGTGCATGAGCTGACTGGCTTCGCCCTGAATCCGCGCTCCGAGGCCTCCCTAGCCGGCATACGCGCCCACCTGGCCCTTATACCAGCCGCCTTCCTGGCCATCGGCCTTATCTGCTTCCTGGCCATGAACACCATGAACGCCGACAAGGCCGAGCGCTATCGCGCCGAGCTCAAGGAGAGAGGGCTGTAGGGCGTCCGCCGTGGCGCTAAACCGCGCCCGCATAGCGGCGCTGCGGGGCGAAGGCCAATAAAAAAAGGCTTTCGGGTAAGGAGCTTGAATCCCGAAAGCCTTGAGAAACGTGTAGTTTAATACCAATTGATACCAATATTAGCATTATTAATAGAAGTACAAAACATCTAAATACTCCATCGCTTTCAAGAATCGCGCGCTAAGCTGTCGTCCTGCCCTTGCTTTTTTTCTAAAAACTACTATACAAATGTTAAGTATATGGATGAAATCCCCCTGCTTGCCGCCCGCTCGCACTACTCTCTCATGGACGGGGCCCGCTCCCCCGAGGCCCTCTGCGATTTCGCGCTGTCCTCGGGCTATGCCTGCCTGTCTTCCATGGACGCGTCTAACCTCTACGCGCTGCCAGCCTTCGCGGACGCGGCCGAGGAGCGCGGGCTTAAGCTCTTGGCGGGCGCCAGCTTCGAGCGGCCCGGCGCGCTCCCGCTGTATGCCTGGGCTCTTGATCGCGGGGGCTTTGGCAGGCTCTGCGCGCTCATAAGCGCGGAGAAGGCCGCCCCGCCCACGGGCTTCTTAGCCGTGGCACAGGAGCTCTGCGCCGGCGGCTGGGCGGGGCTCGCGCTGGCCACTGCCGACGGCGCGCTTGCCCAGACCCTCATGGCGGCGCTTGAGCGCGCCGAAGGCGCGCGCGGAGAACTGTACCTGGCGCTCAACCCCGCCCTGCCCATGGCGGGGCCGGCGAGGCTGGCGCGGCGCCTGGGCCTGCGTCCCCTGGCCGTGTGCGGCGGCCGCGCGTACGGCGAGGGCGACGCCGAGCTCCTGCGCCTGCTGGCCGCCATACGCCGCCGCATAACGCTTACGGGCCTGGCCGGCATGACGGGCTGGACGGATCCCGCCGTAGAGCCCTCCGTTCCTGACGCGGCCCGGGCCGCCGCGCTCTTTTCGGCCTACCCCGAGGCCGTAGCGGCCGCAGCCGCCCTGGCCGCCGCCGCCGCCCCGGCTAAAAGCTTCTTCTCCTCGCCGCCCGTATTCCCCGCATGGCAAGGCAGCGACGACGGAGAAGCCTTCAGGGCCCTGCGCGCCGCCTGCGCGGAAGGAGCGGCCAGGCGCTATGCTCCCCTTGGCATGGCCAGGGCGGACGTGAGCCTTCGCCTGGACAAAGAATTGGCCATCATACGGGATAAGGGCTTCTCGTCCTATTTTCTCGTGGTGAGGGATATAGTCGCGCTCTGCCCGCGCACCTGCGGCAGGGGCAGCGCCGCCTCGAGCATAGTCTCCTATCTCTTGGGCCTAACGCACGTGGACCCTTTGGCGCACGAACTCTTCTTCGAGCGTTTCCTGAACGAGGGGCGCGTCGACCCCCCCGACATAGACATAGACTTTCCCTGGGACGAACGGGCGGGCGTGCTGGACGCGGTGTTCGAGCGCTATAAAGGCGGCGCCGCCATGGTTGCCGACCATTGCCGCTTTTCCGGCGCCAGCAGGGTGCGCGAAGCGGCCCTGGCCCTGGGCATGAACCCCGACGATATAGATCGCTACGTGGCCCTGTGGCGCAGGGAGGGCGGGGCGGCCCTTCCCGAAGGTCTGGCCGCGGCGTCTATGCTCCTCAAGAACGTGCCCCGCTACCTGGGCACCCATCCCGGCGGCGTGGTGGTGGTGCCCGGCGCCATAACGGACTATGCCCCCGTGCAGCCGGGGCTCGCGGGGCATCCGGTGCTGGCCTGGGAGAAGGACGGCACGGAGCGCGCGGGCCTCGTCAAGATAGATATCCTGGGCAACCGCTCGCTGGCGGTGCTCCGCGACTGCATAGAGCTTTGCTCGCGGGAGCCCGACGCCCCGCCCGAGGCCAGCTCCTGGGAGGGCTTTAACCCCGTGGACGAAGCATCGGCGCGCTCGCTCATAGAGTCCGGCTCCACGATAGGCATATTCTATATAGAGTCGCCGGCCACGCGCCAGCTTCTGGCCAAGATGCGCAGGGCGGACTACGCCCACCTCGTGGCCGCCAGCTCCATCATTCGGCCAGCGGCTAACCGCTACATAAACGAGTACGTGCGGCGCCTGCGCGGCCAGGCCTGGAAGCGCCTGCCCGAATCGGTGGAAGCCTGTTTGCGCGACACCTATGGCATCATGGTGTACCAGGAGGACGTGTCGCGGGTGGCCATGGCGGCGGCGGGCTTTTCGGCGGTAGAGGCCGACCAGCTGCGCAAGACCCTTACCAAAAAGCGCGGCTCCGCGCGGCTCCTGGCCTTTAAGGAGCGCTTCCTGGAAGGCTGCGCGGAGCGGCGGGTGCCGGCCGCCGACGCCGGCGAGCTCTGGTCCATGATGCTGTCCTTCGACGGCTACTCCTTCTGCAAGGCGCATTCCGCGTCCTATGCCCTGGTGTCCTACCGCCTAGCCTGGATGAAGGCCAGGCGCCCCGCCTACTTCATAGCGTCGGTCATTAACAACGGCGGCGGCTTCTATGGCATACAGACCTACGTAGACGAGGCCCGCCGCCTCGGCTGCCAGGCGCTGACGCCCCTCGTCAACAAAAGCGGCCTGCGCTACGCCCTTGAGCGGGAGGCGGACCAGGCCGGGCAGCCGGCGGGCCTAGGCGCGTCCGAGCCCCGCCTGCGGGCGGGGCTGCTCCAGGTAAAAGGCCTGTCCGCCGCGGGAGCCCAGGCCATCGTTGCGGCTCGGGAGCGGGGCGGGGCCTTCACCAGCGCGCTGGACTTCTTGAGCCGCGTTAAGAGCCCCTATGACGAGTACCGGGCGCTCGCGCGCTCGGGCTGCCTGGACGGCCTCGCCCTTAGCCGGCCGGATGGCGAGCCGGCTACGCGCCCCGCGCTGCTCTGGGCCTACCATCATTGGCGGGGCGGGGCGGCCGCGCCCGCCGGCGAGCTCTTCCCCAGCGCCTGCGCGCCGCCCTGCATACGCGACTATACGGCAGGCAGGAAACTCGCGGACGAGGCCGAGTTCCTGGGCGTTATACTGTCCGCCTATCCTCCCGAGCTTTTCTGCCGCCGGGCGGACAGCGCCGCCGCCAGGCTCGCTTGGCCGGCGCGCCTCAAATCGGATGCCCTACACCAGGCCGTCGGACGCAGGATATGCATGCTGGGCCTAGCCGTGGCCGGAAAGGAGGTAGTAACGTCGGAGGGCAAGCCCATGTGCTTCCGCTCCTTCTCCGATGAGGCCGGCGTATATGAATGCGTGCTTTTTCCTCAAGCCTACAAGAGGCTCATGCCGATCCTAGAAGGAAATGGCGCCTTCCTCGTGCTCGGCGTGGCCAGGGAAGAGTATGGCGCCCTTGCGCTCCACGTGGAGGACGCCGTAAGCTTAAACAAGAGCAGCAGAGGAGCGCGGTGACCCTAGCCATAAGCACGTCCGGAACTTATATAGGCCTCGCGAAGGAACTCATAGCGGGCGTGAGCGCCCTGGGCATAGAGGCTTTCGGCCTCAGGATGGGCCCAGCCTGGCATAAAGAGCCCAAGCTCAAGATCGATACCCTGCTCGGCCGCGCCACCCACTTCCTGCAGGTCGTAGACCAGAAGAGCGCGCTGGAGCCCTGGTTTTCCTACCTCGTGGGCATAGCGCATGGCGATGAGCGCCACATGGCCCTGTATAGGGCCGATCCCTCATGGCAGCCGCCTCCCTGGCTATCGGGCCTGCCCCTCTTCGACAGCAAGGAAGAAGCCCTGGCGTTCTACGAAGGCGAAAAAAGCGCGTGGGAAATCATCGAGGGCAGGCGGCAGGCGCGCGCGAGCCTGCTTGAGCTGGGCATATCATGGCATGCGGAGTCCTTTGCCCAGTGCGTGCGCGACGGAGACTTCAAGGCAGTCGAGATGTTCCTGGCCTCCGGCTATCCGCCGGATCTGCGCGATAAGAACGGCGTGCCCATGCTCTGCCTCGCCGCGCGCTTCAAGCACCACGGCATCGTGGAACTGCTCTTGGAGGGCGGCTGCGACATAAACGTACAGAGCGACGACCGCGGCTTTTCGTCCCTCATGGACGCCGCTCAGAATGGCGACCAAACCCTGCTGCGCTACCTCTTGGATAAGGACGCCGACCCCAACCTGGTCAGCAAGGACGGCCAAAGCGCCCTCGTCATTGCCGTGGGGCGCAACGACGTCGAAACGAGCAAGGCTCTGCTGGAAAGCGGCGCGGATCCTGACCTGTCCGATAAGCTCGGCTTGTCCGCGCGCAAGTACGCTAAACTGTTCCATCACCCGGCCATGCAGGCCCTGTTCGAAGGCTAAAAAGCCCCCGTCCCTGTCAGCCCTACTCTTGACACGCAGGCGTCCATTTCGCTACAGTAGGCCTCGCTTAACGCATTCCCCGGTTGTGTAATGGTAG
>JBFZES010000168.1:0-8612 GCA_041306725.1 Spirochaetaceae bacterium
TATTCTCTTCGAAGATGCGCTCGAAATCGGCTTGGAGCTCCATAAATACGCTGACTATCTCTGGGTCGAAGTGCGTGGTCTTGTCCGCCGTTATGAGCAGGGCCGCGCGCTTGTGATCGAAAGGCGCCTTGTAACTGCGCTTCATGCGCAGGGCGTCGTACACGTCCGCGAGCGCCACGATGCGGGCGGGCAGGGGTATCATGTCCCCCATGAGCCTGTAGGGGTAGCCCGTGCCGTTCCACCACTCGTGGTGGGACTGGGCTATCTGCTTGGCCATGGGATTGGGATAGCCTGAAAGGATAAAGGCGCCGTTTATCGTATGCTCCTTCATGATAGCCCACTCGAACTCGTTGAGCGGGCCATTCTTGTTGAGTATATCGTCCGGCGTGCCGATTTTGCCTACGTCGTGCATGGCGGCCAAGAAGCCTATGCTCTCGACGAAATCCACGTCCACGTCGGGCCAGCGCTCGTCGCCGTACATGGCCGCGGCCATGACGTGGCAGTAGCGGTTTACACGCTCGATATGGTGGCCCGTGTCGCGGTCCTTGAGCTTGGATGCCTGCAGAAGCCCTGAGTACGTGCCGCGCAGGAAGCTCTTGTGCTCATCGGTAACGTCGTCAAGCATTACAACCCAGGCTATGGGCTCATGGCCGGGTATGTCGTCGGGCTTGAAGGGTATGATGTGCGCCTTGGTAAGCATGCTGCCCGCGTACTTGGCGTGATGGTTTAGGCTGCCCTTCCAGTAGTAGCCCTTGCCTTTGTCCTTGAGGCTTTTTATGAGCCCCGTGGTTTCCTCTTCGCTTAAGCAGCGGGAGAAGGTGCTCAGGAACGAATTGCGCAGGGGGTACTCGAAGGAGCGTATGACGGTATTGAAGGCGTCGTTTTTGTATAAAAAATTCAAGGACGAATCGAGCAAGGCCACGGGCTGGGGAAGGACGCTGTAGGACGAAATGATATTCTTAATGCAGCTCAGGTTCAGGAGCGTAGAATCGGCGCGGGGCTCCTTAGGCGGCGCCGCGCTCGGCGCTTCGTCTACGGGTTCCAGTTCCGCTATGTTCTCAAGCCTGGCAAATTTATCCATGCTTACCCCTTGGCCGCGCCTTCTTCCGCGTCGCTCGCCCGAAGGTAGTTCGGCGCGGCGTCGGATGGCGACGGCCCCATCCGCATGTAGCGTTCAAGCCCCAATTCCACGAGCGAGGCTACCGGCGAGCGCCGCCGCGCGGCCGCGAGCCTAAACCCTGACCGGTCCGCGCCAAGGCCCTCGAGCATATCGGTGTCGGGACCCACGAACAGCACTTCCGGATAGCCGTTCACGCGGCTTATCACACTCTCAAGCGTATCGTCGAATGGCCCCGCGCGCAATGCCGAACCTTCATATATCGCATAGAAAAAGCGGGAACGCTTGGCGTCGATCAGGGGCACGACGACGGGCGCGCAGCCTTCCCACTCCGCGGCGTAAGCGTCAAGGGTGGACACGGCAACGAAGGGCCGCGAGAGGCCTAAGGACAGGCCTTTCGCCGTAGCCATGGCTATGCGGAGGCCCGTGAAGGAGCCTGGGCCTTCTGCGCATACGATAAGGCCAAGCTCGGCCTTGGCCACGCCCGCTTCCGACAGGCAGTATTCTATAGAGCCCATAAGGCGCTCGGCGTGCCTGAAGCCCGCGTCTAGGGATAGGGTAACGAGGCCCCTGCCGGCCGCCGTCGCATGCCCTCGTTCTTCGCGGTAAGGATGCTTGGCCAGGCGCGGGGCTGTATCGGCGTCTCCGTAGCCCCTGCCTACGGCCACGGCCATGATATCGGTGGAGCAGTCTATGGCCAGTATGTTCAACGCAAAAGCTCCTCTATATAGCCGCTCAGCCGTATCAGGCGCGAGCCGTCATCCCGCGGCTCTATGGCCACTACGACGGCATAGGCGGGAATGGCCTGGGCCACTCGTTCGCTCCATTCCACCGCGCAGAGGCCGTCGCCGTACAGATAGCGCTTGGCGTCCATGAGCTCGAATTCCTCCGCCGAGCCCAGCCGGTAGGCGTCGATGTGGTAGAGCGGGAAGCGTCCCCCGCCGTATTCGTTGACTAAGGTGTAGCTGGGGCTCGTTACCGGATCGCTTATTCCCAAGCCCCGCGCCAGCCCGCGCGTAAACGCGGTCTTGCCTGCGCCAAGGCCGCCCTTGAAGGCAATGACGGTACCCGCATGAGCCAAGCCCGCTATGCGCTCCGCTAGGGCCTCGGTGTCTTCAACCCTTGGGCACAAGAACTCTATCAGGGTAGGGTCCCCTGTTCCTGAAGTTCGAGTATGTGGCTCTTAATCGTGTTCACCACGGGCAAGAGCGGATAGTCGAGCTCGTCGAGCAGGGTGACCCGCACGTCGACGCCGCCCACCGGCCTATGCTCAACGACGAATTCGATGGCGATGCCGAGATTTTTATCGAGGAATTCCAGTATAGCCTCGGCGCTATACTCTTTACGGTAGTAAATAGGGGTTTCTTTTCGCTGTATGTTTATAAGCTTAATGAGCCGCATTGGAGTTTATTGTAGTCTGCCCGCCGCCGCAGGTCAAGAATGGTCCTGGCTTATAGCGCAGGCTTCAATCGTAACCGTACACGTAGGCGAGTATCTCATTGACCGTCTTGCGGCTTATCTTCACGAATTTGAGGTGCATGGCGCTGCCGCTCCTGAGCCGGCTCACGCGCACGACGCTCGCGTACGCCGAGCGGTCGCCTACGCCTACGTCAAATACCAGCTTGACGAAGTCGCCCACGTGGGCGGGACTCATGGTCTGCATGGAAAGCCCGCCCGCGGATACATCGATGATAATGCCGGGCACGGCGGCTTTTTCCACCTGTACGGTCTTGACCACCTTGCCGCGGTCGCGGGCCGCGTGCACGTGCATGAGGAAGAAGCGGCAGGAGAGCCTCGCCTCCCTGCGCTCATGGCGGCGGGTGGGCAGCTGCTTAATGGCATCGCTGTGCGAAAGGGCCATAAACTGCCGACCGTCCACGTTTACGAGGCCCTTAGAGCGGGATTGGAAATTGTAGCCGACGTGGTTGCCGGCATAGAAGAAAACCTTGATTTTCGCCCCGCGGGGAAAGCGTATTGGGGAGCCGAAGGCATCCAGCGCCGGTTCTACGTACAGGGCCTTGCTTTCGTTTACGGCCAGTATGGATGAATAGTGGGCCTCTTTGACGCTCACGAGCGACAAAGGCGTGCGAGGCTTGAGCTGGCGGCTTGAGCGTATGGGATTGCCCGCGCTAAAGCGCAGCTGCATGGCTTCGCGTATCGAGAAGAGCTGGCCTTTGAGCTGTTCCGCGCTCTCTTCGGTATCCGCGTGGCGCTCTATGTACTTAAAGGAGTTCTTTATGAAGGAATCGAGCTGAGCGCGCGAGGAAAAAATAGCCTGGGGGCTGGATACGCCGAGCTTGCGCGCGTAATGCTCAAGGAACTCGGTTTCGCCTTCGGAAAAGCCTATATCGTAGGCGCGCCGCTTGAACGCGCTATGCGAGAAGCCTTGGCTTGGGCGGACTATACTGATCGATTCGCCGCCTAGCGCTTTCTTAATGAGGCTATAGAGTATGGCCAAGGCTATGAGCCCGCCTACCACGCCTAGGAATATGTAGGTGTCGCGGGGATCGCTTTCCTTCCAGTAGGTAACCTGGGCTAAGAGCGAGGCGCCGTTCATGGTTTGCCTATCGCGGTTTCGGTAGCGCTAAAGAGCGCTTCGAGCCTGGGCACGATCTCATATTCGGCCAGGTCGCCTATGAGGACGCCGTCCTTGTGCTCAAAAGCGCCGGCGAGCTCCCGAAGGATGTCGTTGAAGCCATTAAAGAAGCTCTCCCAGCTCTGGCCCGCTATGGCCATATCCGCCGCTATGCCGAGGGTCTTGGCAAACTCAGGCAGGAGGCGCACGGTTTTGTTGATAAGTTCCACGGTGAGCATCATGCTCCGCATGGCCTCGGCGTCCTTGCCGGTCTGCATGCGCACGGGCACTTCCTTAAGGTCGCCCTTGATAGCCTGGAAGAGGCGGGCGGCGCCTTTCATGCTGGCCACGGGGTCCTCGATTTCGGCAAGCCGCTCGTTGAAGAACGAGCGAAGCTTGGGCAAAGACAGCTGCAGGGCGGCGGGGCCGGCGGCGAGGTCCTCGCCAAGGGCTACGAGGAAGCTTTCTTCTTCCGCGGAATAGAGGCCGCCGAACGCGTTATGATAGCGCGCAAAGGTGTCGCGTATTGCATGGAGGTCCCCGCCGTCCGACTGCGCCACCGCATCGAGGAACTCAAGCAGGGTCCGCATGGCGCTCGCGCGCATGGATGAGGATGATTCCGCGTGCACGTCCAGCCGCCCGGGGCCGTCCGCGGCCGTGGCGGCTAGTCCGGGAAGCGCCTCGGGCGCTATGTTCTCGCCGTTCAAGTTTAGTGCTATTATGATGCTTCCGGCTGCCTCGAGCCTCTCGTCGAGCTCTCCAAGAAGCTCAGCTAAAGTCCTGCCTTCCATGCCGAGGCTCGCGGGCGTACCGTTTACATAGATTTCCATGCTCTCCCTTTCGTCCAGTCCCTAAGCGCGCAGCGGCGATTCGGCTATTTATTCTGGTTGCTGAAATTGTCCCAAGCGCCTGAAGAGCTTTCCAGTTGGCCAAGGGCGCCTTCCATCATGCCGTACTTGCGCCGCAGGTCTTCTTCCTTCCGGACCAGCTGTTGGTCATAATTGGCTATCTCTTTCTGCGTGCGGTCTATCTGTCCATTAATAGTAGTCGTTTTCAAGGCCAATATGCCGCCGGTTTCCACGTAGCCGCGGGTAAGCGCGTCGAGCTTAAACGCGGCCCCGGTATCGATGATGAGGTCGCCGTCGGTATCGTAGCCGAAGCTCTCCTTGCTCTTGATGAAGGAGTCCTTTAAGGCGCGGTCCAGGCCCGCTTCATTGATCTCCAGGTAGCCGCGCAGGCGCGTTGCGTCATAGCCGCCGCCGCTGGCTGAATTGGTGCTTATGCCTAAAGAGGACAAAAGCGCTATGCCCTCGCTGGTTTCGTACGGGTCCATCATGATGCGCTGCAGGCTGGTGCGTATGCTCGAAAGCGTGGAGTCGCCCTGCAGCAGCCCAAGGCGCTCCTCGTAGGTCTTGCGTTCGTCGGCGGTAAAATACGCTATTTCCTCGAGTATGGCGGAGTCTTTCCTGCTTAGGATGTTCACCTCGGCCATAAGCCTGTTGTAGCGGCCTACGAAGTCTATGACGGCGTCCTTGGCGGCCTGCCGGTTCGGCTCTATTTTAAGCTGCACGGTATCCTTGGATGCCTGCAGCAGGTCTATCGTTACCCCGGGGATAAGGTCGTCTATCTTGTTGCTCGACCGTATCACCTCTATGCCGTCCATGCGCACGATAGCGTCGGCGGCGCTTGCCACGGCGTTTTTAGGCCTGTAGCCGGCGACTTCGGTAGGGTCGTATACGCGCACGCTCCGCAGGTTTACGTCGCGGTGGGTATTGTCGTTGCGTATGCCTAAGCCAGCAACGCTGTCCGCGTATACCGACAGCGGTACGCTTATGGTCTTATAGCCTTCGCCTGCCTGGACGGGGGGCAGGGCTATGGAGCGGCCCGAGCCGTCTATAAGGTACAGCACGCGCTCGCTGTCCACGCGGGGCGGGGGAGGGGGAGGCGTAAGGTCGGGCAGTATAGCCGCCGAAGGGGCGCTCTCTATGCGTATGCCTTCGTATTCTATAGCGCCAGTGGGCGGTATAGAGGGGCCCAAAGCGGGGCCAGGGGGCAGGGACGTTGCCCGTTCCGCCAATTCAAGCTCTATTTCCATCACGAGCCCGGCGCTCGCTACAGGCGAGTCGAGCCGCGTGGCCGCTTCCCCGCCTGGCAGTACCTTGAGCCCCTGGGCGCTGCTTACGAGCTTGCCGCCGTCCAGCGCTTTCTCAAAGCGGGCGGGCTTGTCCATGGCCAGTGCGCGGCTTGAGGTTTTTCCCGGCTCGATAAGGCCGATGCCTAAGCCCAGCGTCTCCGCGGCCTCGGAGAGCACGAGCCGGTTGTCTTTGCCCGTGCGGAGCGCTTCTATGACGAGGACGCGCTCGCTGGCGGTAACGTTAACGAGGGCTGCGCGCACGGTGTCGCCGCCCTTTCGGTTAAGCGCGCCAACGAAATCGCTTAAGCTGCCGCCGCTGTACGCGAGGCGCACGGCCTTTTCTCCCACGGTAAACACGTAGTTGCCTGCCGCCACCCGCGTATCGCTGGCCAAACGGTCGGACATGAAACGGTCGGCGGAGGCGGTCTGCACTACCTGCAGGGCCTTGGTCTCTTCCATGGCCTCCCGGGTGGCGGTGGCGCTGAGTATGGCGGTGTCGGAGGAATTGGCTACGCGCTCGTTGAAGGGGTTCTGGAAGGAAAACAGCGAGCGGGAACTTTCGCGGAGCGAAGTGAGCCTACGGCCCAGGTCCATCCAGACGGTGCGCTGCAACTCGACCTGCTCGAGCCTTTCGGCGGCGCGGTCGCGCGGTATGCGCTCCACCTTCATGAGGTCTTCTATGAGTTTTTGCGTGTCGTACTTGCTCGTTACGCCTGGAATGCTGAAGTCCGACATGGGGGGCTCATCTCCTCTGCTCTATTCTAGCACGGAATAGAGCCGCCGCAGTAGCCTAAGGGGAGTATTTATGCCCGTTCGTCGAACAGTATGCCTATGACCTCGCGTATGCGCTCATGCACATGCTGCACCTCGGCGGCCGGGATCTCCCTAATAACCTTATCGGTTTCGGTGTCTATCACCTTGACCACCACCATGCCTAGCTTCTCGTTGAGGCTGAACGAGAGGCGCTTGTTGAACGCCGCGCTCACCTCGCTCAGTTCATTAAGCGCGGCTTGTATTGAGACGGGCGGTTCTGATTGCATTACGTCCACTCTAGGCTGCACGGCCTTGGGCGCAATGGCTTCCTTAACCTGGGATGTTATGACCGGATGTATGGATTGAGCCGTCGTGACGGCGGAAACATCTAGTGACATACCTTCCTCCTTGGAAGAGAAGGCAAGGGAGGGGGGCGCGATCCCCTCCCGTACCCGGTAAAAGAGATTCGTTACAGAAAGACGACGTCCAGGAAGCTCTCTATGACGAATTTTTGAACGGTAAGCGTTAACCCAACAATTGCATTACGCCCTGGGTCCTGGTGTTAGCCTGGGCGAGCATAGCGCCGCCGGCCTGGGATAGGATGGAATTCTTTACGTAGTTCACCATCTCGCTGGCCATGTCGGTATCGCGTATGCGGCTCTCCGCGGCTTGCAGGTTCTCGGCCGCTATGGACACGCCCTTGGCGGCCATTTCGAAGCGGTTCTGATAAGCGCCAAGGTCGGCGCGCTGCTTTGATACGGTCTTTAAGGCCGCGTCAAGAACGCCGATGGACTGGTTGGCTTTTTCAGGATCCTCGATATTAACGGTTTCCGCGGTACCCTGCGCGCCCTGTAGCCCAAGAGCCTCGGCGGACATGTTGCCGATGAAGATGCGCTCGTTCTGGTCCATGTTGGCGCCCACTTGCAGCTGCATAACCTGGTTTCCGTCCTGAGCGAAACGCCCGGTAAGAAGGTTCATGCCGTTGAACTGGGCGTGGCTGGCGATGCGGTTCACTTCGTCCACCAGCTGGGAAACCTCTACCTGGATCTGCATGCGGTATTCAGCGGTATAAATGCCGTTGGAAGACTGGACAGCCAGCTCCCGGACGCGGTGGAGTATGTCCTGCGTCTCCTGGAGGTAACCTTCGGTGGTCTGGATGAACGATACGCCGTTCTCGATATTCTTGGTAGCCTGATTGAGGCCGCGTATCTGGCCGCGAAGTTTCTCGGAAACCGCGAGGCCCGAAGCATCGTCGCCGGCGCGGTTTATGCGCATGCCGGAAGCGAGTTTCTCCATGTTCTTCGTGAGCTCGGTCTGCGTGACTCCCAGTGCCCTAGAAGCATACATTGCGCTCATGTTGTGGTTGATGATCATATAACCCTCCTTGCGGAACTAACGTCGCGGCAATCCGTGCCGCGCGTCCCGTGCACATGGCTTTGGGGGCCGGGAATTATAAGGTTCGCGCCCTATCCCGTCCGTTCTTGCCCCGCGCGACGGGGAACCGGCCCCTGGATAAAAAGGGGCGCCTCTCCGTCGGCATGCGCATGAGGGTATTTGTCAAAGATCACGCGGCTACGAACGGCCAAAGCTGGCCATAGCCGCAAAGGCGGGACGCCGTAGAGGCGACCCGCCAATCGCTTTAAACTAGAGTATACTCCCTTACTGGAGCAACTGCAATACTGAAGCCGTTTTCTGGTTCGCCTGGGCCAGCATGGCGCTCGACGCCTGCATGAGGATGCGGTTCTTGGTATATTCTACCATCTCGCTCGCCATGTCGGAGTCGCGTATGCGGCTTTCGGCTGCCTGGAGGTTCTCGGCTCCTATGTCTATGCCCTTGATGGAGTGCTCAAGCCTGTTCTGATAAGCGCCAAGGTCCGCGCGCTGCTTGTTTACTTTGGTAAGGGCGGCGTCAAGAACGCCTATAGACCGGTTCGCGCTCTCAGGGGACTCGAGGGTAAGGATGCCGTCGCTGCCTACTTCCTTTACGCCCAAGCCCTTAGCGGTCATGGTGCCTATGAATACGAGATAGGAAG
>JBFZES010000169.1:0-6668 GCA_041306725.1 Spirochaetaceae bacterium
CCTCGCCGTGCGCGTGGATATGATAGGCGGCATACCCGGCGATCACCTGTTCTTCCTGCCCAAGGATTTAGCCGTACGCATCGCGTCGCTGGCCAACAAGGACGATTCCCTTACGGATTTGGACGAAATGGCCATATCCGCCATAACCGAATGCGTATCGTCGATGACCGGCACGCAGATTACCCTGTTTTCCGAGAAGACCGGCAATCGGAACATACAATCCGAGGCGGCCGACGGCTCCTTCGGCCCTAAGGCCATAGCCCGCTTCCCCGCCGGAGACTTTGCCCGCATTCAGTACCAGGTGAGCATAGGCAGCGAAAACTTCGCCATGTGGGAGATCTTTTCCCTTACCTTCGTCAAGGATATCGCCAGCGCCTCCGGCGTACTGCCCGCCCAGGCTCCTATGCAGCAGCAGCAAGCGCAGCAGCAGTCGCAGCAGGGCTACGGCAACATGGGCGGCATGGGGAACATGGGCGGTATGGGAGGCATGCAGCAGCAGGCTTCCGGCATGGGGGGTATGATGTCTGGAGCCTATCAGCAGCCTATGTACCAGCAGCCCATGATGGGCATGTCCGCCCCCAACGTCCAGCCCGTGCAGTTCGCCAACCTCAATATGGGCAGGGGCGGCCAGGAATCCGGCAATATCGGCCTTATCATGGACGTTTATATGGAGCTCACCGTTGAGCTCGGGCGTACCAAGAAGCTCATAAAGGACATCCTGGGCATAGGCGAAGGCACTATAATCGAGCTTGATAAGCTGGCGGGAGAGCCGGTGGACATACTCGTGAACCACAAGCTCATAGCCAAGGGCGAAGTCGTCGTCATCGACGAAAATTTCGGCGTACGCGTCACTGAAATCGTCTCGCCCATGGAGCGTATGGCGGAGCTTAGTTAGTTTCCACCGCAGGTTGGCGCCCACCAGCCTGCGCTTTTCAATTCCTTCCCTATTAAACACTTGTTGCCATTCATTTCCTTCTGGGTTACAATGTTAGCCGGAGGGGAAATTGAAAAAGACCGTACGCGTACTCTGCGCAGCGGTCTTCTGTCTCGTCATATCCGCAGGGGTGTGGGGGCAGGAGGCGCAAGCGCCGGTGGACGAAACCACCCTTCTATTCGGCGAAGCCGCCGATGGCGCCGCCGAGGCCCAGGATTCGACCTCTATACTGCCTTACGTGCTCAGGATGTTCCTCGTGCTCGCGCTGGTGCTTGCCTGCATCTATGGCCTCTATGCGCTCCTGAAGCGTTCGAGCAGGCCTAAAGCGCAGCCCGACGCGCCAATTAAGCTGCTTGCCTCCACGGCCGTAGGGCCGGGCCGCAGCCTCATGATAGCGTCGGTAGGGCAAAAAGCCTGGCTCGTAGGCTCAACGGACAGCTCCATTACGCTTATCGCGGAACTTGAGGATAAAGAACTCATAGACGGCCTGCAGCTGAAGGCTCTCGAGGAGCCTCAGGCTCAGGGCCAGGACTTCGCGACTATATTGACGACCCTGCTTAGGCCTAAGCGCCAGGGCCGTGGCAACCCATCCGCGCCGAGCGACTTTTTCGCCCGCCAGCGCGATCGGCTTAAGAAGTTTTAGGCGGCGGCTATGAAGCGCGTATCGACGAAGGCCCTTCGCTCCCTAGTATGCATCGCGTTCCTTTGCGTGAGCCTTGGCGCGGCATCGGCCCAGGCGGCGGATGCCGCTACGACGAGGCCCTTCCCCTCGGCCGCGGCGGACAGCGCGCGCGAGGTACCCGTGCCGAGCGCCCGACCCTCCGCCGGCAATTTCCCCGCCGGCGCGGCCGGAGCCACGAGCTCCCTGCCCAATCTGCCTTCCGCCATACCGCTCGTGGACCTGTCGGTGCGTTCGCCCCAGACCGGCCAGGAAGTGGCGTTTAGCCTACAGCTGCTCTTATTGCTGACTATCCTGTCCCTGGCGCCCAGCATTATCATCCTGCTTACGAGCTTCCTCCGCATATCCATCGTGCTTGACTTCATCAAGCGCGCCTTGTCGCTGCAGCAGGTACCGACCGTCCAGGTGATCATTGGCATAGCCTTTTTCCTTAACCTGTTCCTTATGTGGCCTACCTTTACCGAGGTATACGACAAGGCCATCGTGCCCATGACCGAAGGCCAGCTCACCGTCGAGGAAGCCTATAGGGAAGCGGAGAAGCCCTTCAGGCTCTTCATGTATTCCCAGATGCGCAACAGCCCGGAAAATATAGAGCTCTTCATGACCATGCGCGGCTTGCCTAAGCCCGCGTCCCTGGCCGACGTGCCTACCTATATCCTGGTGCCCGCCTTCATACTCAACGAGCTGACCATATCCTTCAAGATAGGCATATTGCTGTTCATACCCTTTATCATCATCGATATGGTCGTGGCCTCCGTGCTCATGTCCATGGGCATGATCATGCTGCCGCCCGTCATGATATCCATGCCCTTCAAGCTCATACTGTTCGTGCTCATCGACGGCTGGAGCCTCATGACCAGGCAGATCGTCGAATCGTTTTTGAGGTATAGCCAATGAACATAGGCGAGATATCCAGCCTTATGAGCGGGGCTATCATGCAGATCCTGCTCCTTGCGGGCCCCATACTCATAACGGCCCTGGTCGTGGGCCTCGTCGTGAGCATCATCCAGGCCACCACGAGCATACAGGAGCAGACGCTTACCTTCGTGCCCAAGATAGCCGCCATCATGATAGTCCTGGCGCTCCTGGCCGGCTGGATGTTCGCTACGCTCGGCGAATACACGAAAAACCTGTTCTCCCTGATACCGGGCATGGCCGGGTAGGCGGAGCAGAGCGATGCTGGACGAGTTCGTTCGGAATGCCGACCTCTTCTTCCTCATCGCGGTACGCATACTGGCCATGGTGGAGACGGCGCCGCTGCTTTCCAGCGAAGGCATACCCCAGGCCGCCAAGGTGGCGCTCGCCGGCTTCGCGGCGGCGGCGGTATATCCCTGGCTCAAGGAGGCGGGCTTCGTGGCTCCCGACGGAGCGGCCGCCTACGTGGCCGCCATAGTCGGCGAGGCCCTCATAGGCCTCATCATAGGCTTCTTCCTTACCGTGGTGTACGCGGCCTTTACCACGGCGGGCCAGTTCTTTTCCCTGCAGATGGGCTTCGGCGCTTCGGAAACCTACGATCCTTTGGCGCAGACCGAGATACCCGTGGTAGGGCAGTTCCTAAACCTCATAGCCATGTTCATCTTCATCAACGTGAGCGGCTTTCAGAAGCTCTTTCTGATAGGCGTGCAGCGGAGCTTTCTGTCCCTGCGGGCCGCGGATCTGCTCATAAACCGCGAGGACTGGTTCGCCTATATGGCGGGCTCGCTCGGCGCCATGTTCGGCGACGCCCTCATCCTGGCCTTTCCCATTTTTGGAACCCTGTTGCTCATATCGGTTACCATGGGCCTTTTGTCCAAGGCGGCCCCGCAGATGAACCTGCTGACCGAAGGCTTCCCCCTGGCCATCATTACTGCCTTCCTGCTTCTGGCCACCGCCATGCCCTACATGCTAGAGGCTTTCGCGGGCCTCGTGGAGGCCGGCTTTGAAAGCATATCCCGTATGATGGGAGGGGCCGCGTGAGCGACGAACGCTACCCCCGCTTCGACCCCGCGCTCATCCACCTCCAATGGTTCGCCCCCGAGGACGAGGGCAAGACCGAGGACCCGTCAGAATACAAGCTGCGCAAGGCCCGCGAAGAAGGGCGCGTAGCCAAGAGCCAGGACTTAACCGGAGCCATAGGCCTCCTCTTGCCCGTGCTTACGCTCGCCGTGTTCGCCCCCTGGATGTTCACCACCCTGAGCGATATGCTGCGCTGGTTCCTTTCGGTGTCGGTGCAGGTCGATCCCAGCACGGATATGCCGCTCCTCGGCAGCCAATTCCTCAGGTATTTTTCCCAATTGGTGCTGCCGATAGCCCTCGTGGCGGTCATATCGGCGCTGTTTGGCAATATACTGCAGGTGGGCTTTCTCTTTACCACGAAACCGCTCAAGCCCGACATCAAGAAGATCATACCCAAGATAGGGCAGTACCTTAAAAAAACGGTATTCTCGGGCGAAGGGCTCTTCAACCTGGCTAAGAGCCTCTTTAAGATAGCTATTATCGTCGTGATCGCTTATTTGAACATCATGGCGGAAATACCCAAGCTCTCGCGCTTATTCACGGCGACGGTGTGGACATCGACCATTTTGGTATGCTCCATAGCGCTGCGTATCATCATCGAGGTGGCCATCCTGATGCTGGCCCTGGCCATACCCGATTACCTGTATCAGCGCTACCTGTTTAAGAAAAACCTCAAGATGACCAAGCAGGAAGTCAAGGAAGAGCATAAGATGTTCGAGGGCGACCCGAAGGTAAAAGGCCGCCTCCGCGAGCGCATGCGCGAGATACTATCCAAAAATATGGCGATAAACGTGCCCAAAGCCGATGTAGTGGTGACGAACCCCACGCATTTCGCCGTCGCTATAGAGTATAATCCGCAGTTGTCGGCGGTGCCCACGGTTAGCGCCAAGGGCCAGGACGAAGTGGCCCTGCGCATACGGGCCATCGCAAAGGAACACGGGGTGCCCATCGTGGAGAACCGGCCCTTAGCGCGCGCTCTCTACGCGGCGGTCGAAGTGGGGGATCCGGTACCCGAAGATTATTATCAGGCTATAGCCAACGTGCTAGCCCAGGTGGCCAAGATCGACAAGAAGCTGGCAGACAAGCTTGCGAGCATGAGCGCATAAGAGGCAGGAGTAAGGATGTCCGACACCAAGCGGCTGTTCCGCGAAACGTTCATGACCAACATCTCGGATTACGCCGTGGCCATAGGAACCGTATCGGTCATCCTCATGATCATCATACCGGTTCCCGCCATACTCCTCGATACCCTCATGGCCCTTAACCTGGCCTTAAGCGTTCTCATCATCCTCATCGTCATGTACACCAGGCGGGCCATAGACTTCTCCATATTCCCCACTATGCTGCTCGTTACCACCGTCTTCGGCCTTGCCCTCAATATAAGCTCAACGCGGCTCATCCTTACCAAGGGCGTCAAGTTCGACGGCCAGATCGTGCGGGCCTTCAGCACCTTCGTCGTGGGGGCCAGCGGCACCGAAGGCCTCGTCGTGGGCTTTATCATCTTCATCGTCATCATAGCCGTGCAGGCCATCGTCATAACCAAGGGCGCGACGCGCATTGCGGAAGTCGCCGCGCGCTTCACCCTGGACGGCCTGCCGGTCAAGCAGATGGCCATAGAGTCCGAATACAGCTCGGGCGCCATAAGCGAGGAAGAGGCGCGCCGGCGCAAGGACGACGTGCAGCGCGAAGTGGATTTCTTCGGCCAGATGGACGGCGCGTCCAAATTCGTGTCCGGCAACGTTACCATAGGCATATTCATCAGCGTGGTAAACCTCATAGGCGGCTTCGTCGTGGGCATGATTATCCACAACGAGCCCTTCCAGGTAGCCCTGAGCACCTATACGGCCTTAACCATAGGCGACGGCCTGGTGTCCCAGCTCCCCGCCCTGCTCGTATCCACGGCTACGGGCATCATCGTTACCAGGGCCAACAGCCAGGGCACCTTCGGCGCCGAGGTAACCAAGCAGTTTACCCAGAACGCGCGCATATACTGGGTAGGGGCGGGCGTCGTCGGCCTCATGGCTATGCTGCCGGGCTTCCCCTGGTACGTGCTCCTGCCCCTTGCGGTAGCCATGGCCTATCTGGCCTGGCGCCTCTCCAAGAGCCAGCTCTTGGAGGCCGACAAGCAGAAGCTCAAGGCCGCGGAAGGCGTGGGCAAGAAGAGCGATACGCCGCAGGAGCTGTCGCCGGTGGTGCCCCTCGACCCCATTAGCCTGGAATTGGGCTACGGCCTCATACCCCTCGTGGATAAGGACAAGGGGGCCGAACTCCTTGAGCGCGTAACGCGCATACGCAAGGAGAGCGCCCTGGACATGGGCCTCGTCGTTCCCCGTATCCGCATCATAGACAATATGCACCTTGAGCCCTCGGAATACTGCTTTAAGATACGCGGCGTGGAAGTGGGGCGCGGCGTTATACGCTTAGGCTATTACCTGGCCATAAATCCCGGCGGCGTATCCGAGGAAGTGCAGGGCGAGAAGACCAAGGATCCTGCCTTCGGCTTGCCGGCCGTGTGGATAGCCGAGGCTTCCAGGGACCGCGCGGAGCGCGCGGGCTATACGGTTGTCGACGCGCCGAGCATCGTGGCCACCCACCTTACCGAGATAATAAAGCGCTACGCTTCGGAAATACTGGGCCGCCAAGAAGTGCAGAGCATGCTCGAGGCCCTGCGCAAGGATTACCCCGCCGTTACCGACGAAGTGCAGAAGCACCTCTCGCTCGGCGAGATGCAGAAGGTGCTGCAGGGGCTCCTGCGCGAGCAGGTATCCATACGCAATCTCGTGGCCATACTGGAAACCCTCGCCGATTATTCGGGCGTCACCAAGGACGTGGGCTTTCTCGTGGAGAAAGCCAGGCAAGCTCTGGGCAGGCAGATATGCCTGCAGTTCGCCGACCAGGAAAAGACCCTGCGCGTGCTTACCATAGACCCGGGCCTTGAGCAGAAGATCATCGATAGCAGGGTAGACACGCCCGCCGGCCCCCTGGCCGCCCTCGAGCCTACCGTGCAGCGGCAGTGGATAAAAGCCCTTACGCTCGCGGTAGCCGCCATACAAAAGCAGG
>JBFZES010000170.1:0-4754 GCA_041306725.1 Spirochaetaceae bacterium
CGTCGGCCGGCGCCATGTTCGTCGAGCTCTCTTAAGAAGAGATCGAGGTAAAATCAAGGGGAATGGAAGGCTTGCGTTTGCCGAGCTCTATGTTGAGCATGAACACGCCCTGCTTGCCATCGCCCATGAGGCCTATGGTCTGCAGTATGTCGGTGGCGTTCTTTTCTTCCTCGACCTGCTCGTCCACGTACCAGCGCACCAGGTTCTCGGTGGCGTAGTCTTTCTCGCTTATCGCGAGCTCAAGGAGTTCCCGGATGCTCGCGCTGACGAACTTCTCGTGCTCAAGGGTGGCTTCGAAAATTTCCTTGATGGACTTGGCCTTGATTACCGGCTTGTCTATCTGGGCAAGCTCGGGAGCGGCGCTTTGCTCCAAAAGATAATTATAGAACTTCATGGCGTGGAACATTTCCTCATGGAACTGCACCATGAGCCAGCTGGCTACGCCATTGTAGCCGTCCTCGGTCATCTTGGCCGACATGGCCATGTAAAGGTAGGCAGAGAACATCTCGCGATTAATCTGAAGGTTAATGCGGTCGGCGACTTTCTTGGAAATCATGCTGTTAGGTCTCCTTTCGGGTTAGGGCAAGGAAGGCTTATGCCTGTCCTTGACGATCAAAGATACTGATACTTAGCCGGCCGGGCAAATAAAGGCCAACTTAGGAGATAATTTGAGCCGCTTATACCGATTGCCAACTGGCTATATAGCGTAAAGGCGCCGGCCCGGGAACCGGATCGCCTGAGAGCCGGCTCCAGGAGCCGGGAAGGCCCAGTTCGGCGCAGGCGACTTCAGCGTGGCGCATGGCTATGCCTGCGTCCATATCCTGCAAGAGCACCCCAGGTATGGCCCTCGTATACGCGGCGTCTTCTTTTAAGTAGAGGTGGAGAGCGGCGCCGCCGCCGGCCCGCGTAAGGACCGCGCGCCAAGGCTGCTTGTTGGAGGCCGAAGGGCCGGCTCGTACCGCGTCCAAAACCGGTGCCCACGGCCCCGCGTCCTCCGCGGACAGCTCCTTGCCCCAGCTTTCGGAAAAGAAGAGCTCGCTCCAAGGCTTGCGCCGCGCGGAGCCGGCGGAGCCGCGAATTATCCGGTCGGCGAGGCTTTGCCTATCGGAGGCAAACCCTATCGGGCTTATGGCGGGCACTATCTCCCCCTCCGAGAGGCCCAAGGCTTTGCCTGCCGCGCCGCGGCTGAAGATGCCGCCCAGCCAGCACGTGCCCAAGCCCAGGGCCGTGGCGCTTAGGATCAAGCCCTCCATGGCGTAGCCATAGTCGACGAAGGCCCAGGGTTCAGGGCGTACGCAGCCTACGATGTAGGCAGGCGCGCCTTTAATCACGCCATAGGTGCCGATGGCTCCCTTGGCCTTATCGGCCTCGGCTTCTTTGCCGCTTAAGGCGAAGCGGGGCCGGGTGCCGAAGGGGCCGGGCTTCAGGCCGCTCATGATGGCCGAGAGGGCCCGCACGGTATCCGCGCCGAGGGCTTGCGCTCTATAGCTCCTTACCGAAGTACGGGCGTAAAGGGTTTGCAACGATATATCCATACTAAAACGATACTGTCCTTAGGCTCTATTTACAAGCTCGATACGCCAAGGGCTTCCATGGAGCCAACGGTCTCGAGTCCCGCCGGCTTGGCCGTGCCGCTGAAAAGCTCCTTGTCGCCCCGCGTAAGCCGGGCGCTCAAGATAGCGTCCACCGACTCCGCTATGCGCCTATCCATGGAGCCAGCCACCGGGGCCAGCAAGAGGCCGCCCCTGCCCCTGGTTAGGCTCAGTTCCAGCCTTTCGCCCTTGCGGATAATGGCGACCCGTATTTCCCTATCATTGGCCTGGGCTTGCGCTATGCGTGAGCCGTTCCAGCTTGCCCATATCTTTACCGGCGGGCTATGGCCGGGCAGGCTCATGGCGCAGAGAAAACCGGGGAAGCTCGCGCCAAGCCATGGTATGTTCGCCAGCGAGAACATCAGGGACGCTCCGTTCTGGCCGAAGGCGTTGGATTGCGCCCATATCCAGGCGGAGGGCATGGACTGGCCCCAGTCTTTCTCGATGTAGCCGTGCCCTCCATCCATGGCAAGGCGCTTTCCGTCGGCTTCTACGTAGCCGCGCACGCTATGGTCAAGGGACACGAGCCCGTGGTTGCATTCCATGAAGGGGATAAAGCTATACGGACCCATGACGCCGGGAGTCCACGGGCGCCCGGGGTAGGGCGTGAGGGGGCCGTACTCGAGCTTGGCGGATAAGGCGCCGTCCGGGCCGTCCAGCGCTATTTCCAGGCCCTCTTCGCTAAAATGGTTCGATCCTACGTATATATCGAGTTTCTTTGGATGCCAGCGAAAGGCTTCAAAGGGAAAATCGTACCAGCGCGTCGTGCCGCTGCTGCCGTCGATAGCCTGTATGAAGCTGCGCTTATGCGCCCCGTCAGCGCTCATGGACACGCCGGGTATGAATGACCAGGCCTTGCCGTCGGGCGACACTTGCTTGAAGTACCAGCCTTCGAAGTAGGAGCGCTTGCGCTTGGCGCCTTGAAACGCCGTAGGATTAAATATGCTCATGCCTAGCCCTTCTATGCTTGGTAAGGGATTAACGCGCCCGCGCTAAGCGCGGCCGATCGAGGCGCCGCAAGCGCGAAGCGCCGCGCGCAGGCGTATAAGGTACTGAGCGGCGGCGCGACGGGCAATGCGGCGTTGACTGAGGCCAGCGGGCGGCGCTATGCTCGCCTTTATGTTCAAGCCAGACGTATATAAGGCTCGCCGGGCGGGACTGCTCGCCAATCTAAGGTCCCAGGGCAAAGCGGGCGCGTATGCCCTGTTCCCGGGGAACCGCGAAGCGCCTATCAATTATGCGGACAACTGCAGCCGCTTCCGCCAGGACTCAAGCTTCCTGTACTTCTTTGGCATAGCCGAGCCGGGGCTGTGGGCCACGATAGAGCTGGCGAGCGGCCGGGCCGTACTCTATGCCGACGAGCTCTCCGAGGACACGTTGGTATGGACGGGGCCAAGGCCCAGCCCCGCCGATTGGGTAGCGCTAGCCGGCATGGACGCCGCCTATCCCTGCGCGCGGCTCGCGGAAGACCTGCGCTCTTGCGCGGCCAGAAAAGCGCCCCTTTTATACCTGCCCCCGTATCGCGCGGATACGCGCATAGAGCTGGCCGAACTCTTAGGCCTGCCCGTGGGCGGCGTGGATAGCGGCGCGTCGCTAGCCTTGATCAAGGCGGTAATTGCCTTGCGGGAAATAAAAAGCCCCCTGGAACTGCAGGAAATCGGCCGGGCGGTGGATATATCGATAGCCATGCATAAGGCCGTCATAGCCGCGGCCAGGCCGGGCATGGGCGAGGCCGCCCTTATGGCCGTGGCGACGGAAAAGGCGCTCGCCGGAGGCGGATACACCTCCTTCCAGCCTATAGCCACTACCAGGGGCGCGGTATTGCATAATCATGCCTATGACGCCCGGCTGGAAGAAAAGGGCCTCTTCCTGCTCGACGCGGGCGCCGAGACCCCAGAAGGCTACGCGGGCGACCTGACGAGCACCTTCCCCATTAGCGCTGCCTTTGATCAGAGGCAGGCGGCGATATACGCTCTCGTGCTGAAGGCGGGAGACGCCGCCGTGGCCGCGCTGAAACCCGGCCGCCCCTACCTGGACGCCCACGTTGCCGCCGCCAGGGCCATAGCCTTCGGCTTAAGGGACCTTGGCCTTATGCGCGGGGACATGGACGAGGCCGTGGCGGCAGGCGCTCACGCGCTGTTCTTCCCGCATGGCATAGGGCATCAGATGGGACTCGACGTGCACGACATGGAGGCTTTGGGAGAAGACCATGTGGGGTACGGCTCAACGCCGCGCAGCGGGCAGTTCGGCCTAAAGAGCCTGCGCATGGCAAAGGAGCTAAGACCCGGCATGGTGCTAACCGTGGAGCCGGGCATTTACTTCATTAAGGGCCTGATAGAGAGCTGGAGCGCGCAGGGAAAATTCCGCGGCTTCATAGCCTACCCCGAACTGGAGCGCTGGCTGGATATGGGAGGCTACCGGAACGAGGAAGACTGGGCGGTAACGGAAAGCGGCGCGTCCAGGCTGGGCGGCGAGTTCGATAAATCAGCGGCGGCTATGGAAGCCCTGCGGCTTAATATCCGCCGCTAGCGTCGCCGGTAGCGCCCGAGGTGGCGTCGGTAGCCGCGGAGGTGGCGTCGGCTTCTTCGACAAGCTCCGTTTCTTCGGCAGCTTCTGCCTCGGTGCTTACGCAGGAGGCGAACAGGCTCAGTATGGCAAACGCGCTCAAGGCGAGGAATAGTCGTTTCATGGCGGGCTCCTTATTTTCTAATACTACCAAGTATCGGCCCTAGAGGCAAGCGGCGCGGAAACCCAGCTCTGCGTACCCGCGCCATACCGCTTCCGCGTGCCGCGCCTAGACGCGCTTTCGCAAACCCGCGCCCTGCTTAGGCCGTATGCTGGCCCCGGAGCAGCTCAAGGTATATCTGGTCGGAGAGGCCGAAGCCCGCGCTCTTGGTCATGGACTTGGAGCGCTCCTCGTAGAGCATGTCCTCGAAGATCTCCTCGGCGTAGCCGCCGTTCAGGAGTTCGCTCTTGTTCACCGTGGCGCGCATTTCCTTGACCATCAGCTGCACGAAGAGGGATTCGAATTCCTGGCACTGCTCGTAGAGCTTGCTCGTGCGGTCTATGTCGCGGGGATGCTGCACCCTGGCGCCCGAGCCCTGCAGGCTCTGCGGCACGGTTATGGGCTGGTACTGGTAGGCTAAGGTCCCGCTCGTATCG
>JBFZES010000171.1:0-9022 GCA_041306725.1 Spirochaetaceae bacterium
GGGTAACGTCGTTTATTTTCAGACCCATACCATTTTTTATGGCCGCTTTCCTGTTCATGTTCGATAAGCTGCGCCCCCTGTACGAAAAAGCCAGGAAAAAGTACGCGGAGATTACCGCGGTAGCCACCGAATTCGTGCAGGGCATAGAAGTATTGCAGGCGTTCAACCGCACGGAGTACGCCGCCAAGAAATTGGACGCCGCCAGCAAGGATAAGCGGGACGTGGAGATTAAAGCCGGGCTCTTCGAGTATAGCTTCATGGGCGGCATGGGTTTCCTCGCCGGCCCCATGTTCCTCGTGCTCATCATACGGCTCGTCACGCCTAACATCTTCTCCGGCGCGCTGACCGTGGGTACCCTGCTCGTGTTCATAGAATACGGCATGCGCCTTTTCGAGCCCCTCTTCGCCATAGGCGAAAACATACGCGGCATTCAGCAGGCGCGCGTCGCCATGAGCCGCATATTCAGCATACTCGACCTTGAGCCCGAGGAAGCCCTCAACGCGGCGGGCGAACGGCCCAGCTTCCAGAAGTCCATACGCTTTAACAAGGTAAGCTTCTCATATAAGGAAGGCGAACCGGTACTCGACGCGGTGTCGTTCACGGTAGAAAAAGGCCAGACCGTAGCGCTGGTAGGCGCCTCGGGCTCGGGCAAGACCACCACGGTGAGCCTGCTCTGCCGCTTCTACCCCTACACCGAAGGCGAGATACTCGTGGACGGCAGGCCCTTAAACGCACTCGACTTAAAGGCCTGGCGGCGGATGATAGGGCTGGTGCTACAGGACATTTACCTGTTTCCCGGAACCATACTCGAGAACGTGCGGGTGTACGACGACGAAGTGAGCGAGCTCGACGTGTTCGGCGCGCTTAAGACCGTGCACGCGGCAGACTTCGTCCAGCGCCTGCCCAACGACCTGCGCACCGAGCTGCACGAGCGCGGCGCTAACCTGTCCATGGGCGAGAAGCAACTCTTGTCCTTCGCGCGGGCCGTCGCCTTCGACGCCGACATAATCATCATGGACGAGGCTACCGCCAGCGTGGACGTGGCCACTGAGCGCAAGATACAGGAAAGCATGGGCGAGCTCCTGAAGGGCCGCACGGCCATCATCGTAGCCCACCGGCTTTCGTCCATACTCAAGGCCGACAAGATACTCTTCTTCAAAGACGGACGCATCGTGGCCCAGGGCAGCCACGAGGAACTGCTGTCCAGCCTGCCCGATTACGGGGAACTGGTACGACTGCAATTTCCCGACCTTGAAAACGCCGGCCGCGAGCCTGACGAACGGCTCGTGGCCTTGGAGACCCTCGCATGAAAGACAGCGGAAAAATCAAGCACCTAGCGTGGATACGGGCCATTTGGAGCGAAAAAAAAGGCCTCGTGGCCCTGCTCTTCTTCCTTACCCTCCTGTCGAGCGCCGTGGCCGTCGTCTACCCCTATCTTTCCAAGCTCTTGCTCGATACCATTCAGAGCCAGCTCGAAACGCCGGGCGCGGGCGATCCCATGGACGAAGTGAACCGTATACTCATGGTATTCGTGGCCGTGGGCCTAGCCGGCTTCGTCGCGTCGATCTTTCCCGGCATACGGGGCATGACCAATTCCGTGTTCGAGCACCTCATACGCGGCAAGTACTTCCGCAAGGTGCTGGCTAAAGGCTATAGCTTCTTCGCGAAATTCTCCTCAGGCGACGTAGTTACCAGGCTTACCGACGATCTATACGACTTTCCCAAACTGTCCTGGTTCCTGTGTTCGGGCATATTCAGGGCGGTGGAATCGATAAGCAAGGTAGCCTTTTGCCTGATAGCCATGTTCCTCATAAACCCCAAGCTCACCCTCTATTCGCTTATTCCCCTGCCGGTAATGATAGCGATCTTCTACATAACGCAGGATAGGATCTACGACACCTTCCAGAAGAACCAGCAGTCCATCAGCGCGGTTAACGCCAGGCTGGAAATGAGCTTCTCCGGCGTGCGCATCATCAAAGCCTACGCCTGCGAGGACAAGTACCGCCGCTTTTTCAAAAACGTGCTCGACGCGCGCTTCGGCACCGAGATGGCCGTGGCTAAGCTCGAAGTCGTGCTCCACCTGATCTATCAGTACATCGACTACGTGGCGCAGGTGGGCATCGTATTCGCCGGCGGGCTCATGGCGGTGCGCGGCGAGATAAGCATAGGCACGTTCTACGCCTTTTACACCTACCTGACCATGCTCATCTACCCCATCCTGGACATACCCCAGCTCTTCGTGTCGGGCAAGCGGGCCTTCGTCAACATCGACAGGCTTGAGGAGATAGCGCGACATCCTGAGCCGGAGGCGCCCGCAAACCCGCGCGCCATAGACAGCCTTGAGCGCGTGGAATTGCGCAACCTGTCCTTCGGCTACGGTGACAGGCCGGGCGACGCGCTCTGCGATATAAACTTTTCTATAGGCAAGGGCGAGCGCATAGGCGTCATAGGCCCGGTGGGCAGCGGCAAGTCCACGCTGGTAAAGAGCCTCCTAGGGCTTTTGCCTCCGCGCTCGGGGGAGCTCCTGGTGAACGGCTTGAGCGCCAAGGATCTCGACCTTGCCTCCTACCGCTCGCGCCTCGGCTACGTGCCGCAGGAAGCCCTGCTCTTCTCGGGCAGCCTACGGGAGAACGTGGATTTCGGCAGCGACGAGCCCTCGGACGAGCTCTTTAGGACTGCCGTGGAAGCGGCGCAGATGGCCAACGAGATAGGCGATTTTTCCGAGGGCGAGAAAACCGTGGTAGGCCAGCGCGGCGTAAGCCTTTCAGGTGGCCAGAAACAGCGCATGGCCATAGCGCGGGCCGTGGCAAGGAAACCCCAGCTCATGCTCTTTGACGACATCACGGCCAGCTTAGACGCGGCAAACGAAGAACGGCTCATGAAAAAGCTCGACGAGCTTTCTAAAGACCTGTCCTTCGTCATCGTGTCGCATAGGCTGTCCACCCTGCAGTACGTGGACAAGGTGCTCTTCCTCGACCAAGGCAGGGCCATGGGCTTTGGCAGGCACGAGGAACTCATGAAGAGCCCGCAGTACCGCGCCTTTATCGAGGAGCACCTGGGCAAGGCCGGCTGACGCCGGCCCAGGATTCCAGGGACTCTCTAGGGGCCGAGCACAAGCGCTAGTGCGAAGAAAGGCAGGCTTAGCCCCGTAAGCACGATGCCGCCCATAGCCAGGCTGTCCGCCGTTTCCGCGTCGCCATTGGAAGCGAGATAGAGGCCGGCGAGGTTAAGGCCTAAGCCCGCCGAGGCGATAAGACCGGCGGTAAGGAAGGTACCTTTCTGCAGCTTTACCGCGCCTGTGTACTTTTTCGCCTCGTCCGCGCTTAAGCCGCCGGCCGTGGCGGCTAGCTCGCGCTTCGCGGCCTCGAAGCCTTCCGCGTAGGCGGCGTAGTACACGTTCAGCCGTTCCTGTTCGCTTAAGCCCGCTTCGGGCGCGGGGGCCGAAGCGGCAGGCGCGGGGGCGGCCGCGGCCGGGCTGTCCGCTTGCGGCGCGGCGCCAAAGTCTTTATCTTCCCAGAATTCCTCTATCGTTGGCAGGATAAGGGTTTTGCTCGCGTCTATGACCTCGTCGATACGGTTAACCGATACCATCTCCCCTGGGCCTATGACGAAGCTTTTGGGGATTGATTCCAGCGCCTCTTTCGAGCTGGCCAAGGTATTTACCATGGCGGTAACGATGACCTCGCCCTCAAAGCAGTACACTTGGGTAAGCGGGTAGCTTAAGCCCGTACTGCGCGAGGCTATCACGTCCATGCCAAAGTCGGTGCCGCGCACCCCCGCGACGGCCGAAGCGCTGGCGAGCGTAAAGGCGTCATTGCCGCTCAGCGTATCCACCTTTGCCCTTAGCCGCCCGTAAACCAGGGAAAGCGCCGTTTCGCCGGATACGGCTTTGCTTAGGACAAAGGTAGTGTTTTCGGCGAGCTTAAATACGGCATTCCCGCGCGTGAGCCGTATTTCGAGGAGGGTAGCCTTTCCGGTCTGCACGTTATCGCCTTCTTGGAGCTCAAGCCCGAAGGGATCGTCTATGGTAAGCGCCCGCCCCGCCCGTATGACGATGACGTCATCCGAACTAGCGTATTCTATGACTGCCGCGGCCTTAGCCTGCGCCATGGCGGCGCCAGCGCAAAGAACGGACATAGCCAGGGCCACAATCGGAACCGATATGCGCACACGCATGGTACACCCCTAACAATTCATTCTCTGGCAACACTATACCATACCCAAGCCGCGTTCACAATCTAGGTCGTTGATTTAGCGCCCGCGCGATACTATACTAGCAACGCATGGAACAACTATTAAATGAGATTCGCATACACTATATCGACTCAAGCGTTAACGAGCTCTTAGCGGGGGCGGACAGCGGCCATAACGCGCCTTACTCCATGCGTTTCAATCAGGGCGAAGAGTATTTCGTTGAATTAAGCTCATCGGTAGTCGTCCCCCACCTTCCCATACACCATGACGTGAGGAATCCCGTGCCAAGCGCGCCGTATATCAATTCTATACGGGATATAGTCAAGCAGCTTATAGAGTTTTTGCCCGAAGCCTTCAATGGACTCACCTACTTCTTCGATCCCGCGGAAATACTCAAACCCTGTTTTTACCGCATGTTCAAGGTCGACGAGGACGTGTACCTCTACCTCCTGCGCTTGGATTTGCTGCCAAGGCCCCTGGACAGCGATATACTGGAAGCGGGAACCAACGACAAAACCCCCGCCTACGCCACGAAGAAGCTTTACCTTGAATCGGAACTCATACCGCTGGAAGCGGTCATGTGGGAATCCGGCCGCGTACGGGCCTTCAGGATACGCCAACTCATATCGCAGACCTGGATAGGCGAAACCGGCAAGGGCTATTTAGTGCGCGGCATTTGGATGGATACGGACCTGTCGAAATTCTTTACCAAGCTCTTCCTAACGCCGGGTAAGCGCATTTACCCTTATTACCCCCTGTTCTGCAAATACAAGACCGTGTGCGCCACGATACCGCTCTTAAGCCCCGAAGGCAGGCGCGGCATGGTACCCCTGCTCCACTACGCGCTTAAGCGCCTCAGCCCCGATATAGAGAAAATCCAGAACGTCCTTAAAGACGCCGCCTTTAGCGAAAGCTTGCCGGAATTTAGCCAACTGCGCGCCTCTATACCGGATACCTGGAAATTCCTTCTCAGCAGATTCTCCATAAACGCCTACTTAAACGCCCGCGAACAGAAGGAGTACGCCCTCGATTATGCAGACACTCAAACGCAATGACATTAAGGGCAGGAAAGTCACGGTCATGGGACTCGGCCTCCATGGCGGGGGCATAGCGAGCGCGCGCTTCCTCGCGCTCTGCGGCGCCCAGGTAACGGTAACGGACATGAAGGACGAGGCTGCCCTCGCCTCTTCGGTGGCGGCCCTCGACGGGCTCGGCCTGCGCTTCGTTTTGGGAAAACACGATATGAAGGATTTTTCGGAAGCCGATATCGTGGTAAAGAACCCGGCGGTGCGGCCCGATTCGCCGTACTTGCAAGCGTCAAAGCGGGTCGAGACCGATCTGTCCATATTTCTTGGCCTCTGCGCCACCCCCATCGTGGCGGTAACGGGATCCAAGGGAAAGTCGAGCACCGCGAGCGCCATAGCCCACGCCCTCAAGGCCTCGGGCATAAAAACCTTCCTTGGCGGCAATATTACCGTATCGCCCTTCAGCTTCCTCGACGAGGCCGGCCCGCGCGACCGCATCGTGCTTGAGCTCTCCAGTTGGCAGCTCGGGGATCTCAAGGGCAAGGGCGCATTAAAGCCTCTCGTCAGCGTGCTCACGCGCATAGTGCCCGACCATTTGGACCGCTACGGCAGCATGGAAGCGTACGTGGCCGACAAGCGGCTTATTTACGCCGATCAGGACGCTTCGGACTATACGATATGCGACGCCGACGATCCGTACGGCCTGAGCTTCGCCTCCGAGACGAAGGGGCGTGCGCTGTATTACGGCAGGTCCCTCCCCGCGGGCGGCTTTGGGGCGGCCATACGGGGCGACGGCTCTTCCGTGGCTGTCCTGCCTGGCAGGGAGGCCTTCGAGCTCGTGCCGGCTTCGGTGCTGATGCCGGGCGCCCACAATAGAGGCAACCTGGCGGCGGCCGGCCTCGCCGCCTGGGCGGCCGGCGCGGATCCGTCCGTACTGCCGGGCGCCCTTGCGCTCTTCCCCGGCGTAGAGCACCGCCTGGAGATCTTCGCCCAGAAAAACGGCGTGCGCTGGTGCAACGACTCGGCGGCCACCGTGCCGCAGGCCGTGGCGGCCGCCCTTGACGCCTTCGCCGAGCCCATAGTGCTTATAACCGGCGGCACGGATAAAATGCTCGACTTCGCCCCTGTACGCGGCAGCTATAGCAAAGCCGCCGCCATCGTGCTCCTCAAGGGCACGGGCACCGACAAGCTTAAAGCCCTGCTTGACGAGGACGGCATAGGGTATGAAGGCCCGTACGACGACTTTGCCCTCGCCGTGCGCAGAGCCGCCGAGCTTGCCGCGCCCGGCTCGCTCGTGCTCCTGTCGCCTGGCTGCACGTCCTTCGGCATGTTCAAGAACGAGTTCGACCGCGGCCGCAGCTTCAAGGCCGCGGTGGCCGAACTCTAGCGCTCAGGCTGTCCCGGGCTAATAGGCTATGGCCGCATAGCCCACGAACGACGCTCCCGCCTGCCTGTCCGCGCTTGAGCATAGTTCAAGCACCTTGCCTTCGTTTCGGCCCAAGGCCCTCGCGAAGGACAGCGCCGCTATGGCGGCTCCCACGGAGCAGGATGCCGCCCGCTCGTCGGCCAGGCTCAGCGCCAGTTCCGCGTCCATGCTCGCGTAGGCCTCGACGATAGCCTGGTCGGCCCGCGCGGCCCAAGCCTGCCCGGGAGAGCCTTTGCCTCCGGGGCTCCAGCCGTAGTTCGGCCCATAATGGGTAAGGTCGGTGGAGCCGAGCACGAAAAGCCTCTTGCCGCTTTCCCGCGCGTAATCGGCCAGCGCTATGCCCAGCCTGGCCGCGCCAAGGTCATTCGGAGCCCTGAACCATGCGGCCGCCGCGTCCGGAAAGCGCGCTTTAAGGAGGGGTACGTGAATTTCTACCGTGTTATCGGCGGCGCGGTCTGGCGCGGCGTCAAGGCGCCTCCCTATAAAAGCGTCGAGTTCGCTATCGACGCGTATAGGGCCGAGGGGCGTAGCGAGCGTATCGGCAGGCGCGCGCAAAAAGCCTGAGCCGCGGGGCAAATGCCCTCCCACCACCACCGCCACGTCGGCTTTGGCGGCGGCCCGCCATGCTAGCCAGGCGCAATGGCCGGAAAAATACCAGCCCGCGTGCGGGGCTATGGCTGCGCAAGCCCAGGCCGCTTCCCTTAGGACAGGCTCAGAAGCCTCAAAGGAGGCGAGCTCAGCGCGTATTTCCGCGGCGCCGCCGGGGTACCAGCCTTCCGGTAAATAACGGGGACGAAGGGACATGGACGCCTCCTTGCCATTATCAATCCAAAAAGAGCTTTTTCGTTTCCAAAAGAATACAATTCATAGTATACTCGACAATTATGAAGCGTGGCGCCCTGTTTCTCCTCGTAGCCTTCCTCGTAGCACTCGCGGCTCTTTGCGCGTGGCCTGCTTACCGTATAGCCAATGCGTGGCAAGAAGGCGTAGACGCCTCGAGCCTCGGATTTCGGAGCATACGCCGCGCCGCCGTGAATACGCTCTTTTCGGATGCCGCCGCGCCTGCGCCCGAGTGGGACATAAGCGCCCGCGCCGCGTATGAAAGCGACCGGCGCCTCCTGGCCCTCGTCGTGCGCGGCGCCCAGGGCGACGTGCTCTACGCCCTGCCTGCCGCTTCCCCTTATTACCGCGCCTTGGATAGCGCCCGCGGCGTCGAAGGCGCGGAACTCTTCAGCCTAAATTCGCCGTTTATACTCCATTATAGCGGCCCCCTGTCGGCGGGTATGAGCATAGAGCTCCTCTACGCGCCTATAAGCCAGCAAGCCCTCTTCGCTCCCCTCCGCGACGCCTTCGTGGGCTTCTTGGCCGTCTTATTGCTGGCGCTGCTCGCTTTAGCCATACAGCGGGCGAAGGGCAAAGCCCGGCTTTCGCTTCGCGCGGACGCCGCGTCCCCGGGCGCCTTAGGCCATAGTTCGCCGCCAGAGCCCCGCGCGGACCCTGCGGCCGAATTCGCCATACCGGACTACGTATCCGAATACGACGACGACTTCGAGGAAAGCCTCCAGGCCAGCCTCGCCGCCTCCTCATTGAACGATACCGAACGCAGCGTAGAGGATGCCGACGGCCAGCCCCATGCCCCCGCGGATCGGTCGAAGCGCCAGGGGCCCCTCACCGGCAGCATAGCCACGAGCGATCTACCCAAGCATGCCCTGGGGGGGCCCACGGGGCTTTTCGATCCTGAATCGGGTCTCTGCTGGGAGTCCTACCTGCGCGAGCGCCTCGACGCCGAGCTAAAGCGCTCGGCATCCTTCGAGCAGGACCTGTCGCTGCTCATAGCGTCGCTGGACAACAGCGCGCGGGGCACCGAAGAGTACGCGCTCTTCGCCAAGACCACCCAGGAGTTCTTTAGCTTCAAGGATCTGTCGTTCCAATTCGGCCAGTCGGGCATAGCGGTGGTCCTGCCCAACATGGACATAGACCATGCCATACGCATGAGCGAGGAACTGCTCAAGAAGCTCACCTTCCTCCTGCAGGGCAGGAGCGACGACATGAGCTACCTCGAGCTGTTCATGGGCTTGAGCTCGCGCTCAGGCAGGCTCGTGGAAGCGGACCGCATGGTGAGCGAGGCCATGGCCGCGCACCGGAAGGCCAAGGACGAGCGCGACACGCGCATCATGGCCTTCAGGCCCGATCCGGAAAAATTCCGCGCCTTCCTGGCAAGCAACTGATACGCGGCCAGGGGCTGCGTATCCGCAAAATCGACCGGATTTTTGCCGACGCTACTTGCCTTAAGGCGCGGGCACAAGCGCGCTTATAGGCCTGAACGCTTCCTCGGCGGCCCAGCTCGGCAGATAGAAGCTCCGTTCTCGCCCGCTAG
>JBFZES010000172.1:0-7755 GCA_041306725.1 Spirochaetaceae bacterium
TTACTCTTCGCGTTTTTCTAAAATCAGCTCGCCCGATTCCAAAAACGCTATGCCATCCATGCCTATGCGTACCGGGCTTAGGCTAAGCGTGGTAATCGGAGCGCCGCCGTCTTCGCTTCTGTTGCCTAGCCTATAGATCCACGAGCTGCGCTGCGAGGAGGGCAGCTCGCCCTTGCTTATGGCGCGAAGGTCGAGTATCTGGCTTTGGTTCAGCGTGAATATGCCGAAGCCTCCCCGCTCGACGCCATCGCTTCGCACCCAGGTATAGGCGGAATCCGCCAGGGTAAGCGTCGAGCCGTCCGGGCCTATATAGAGGCCGTCCAATGATACATCGGAGCGGGTGGCCGACGAGGGGGCTTTGCGGAAGGCCTTAGCCGTCTCGGCGCTGAGCTTGCGGTAGCGGCCATTCCAGCGGCCGCTTATGTCGGCCTTGATGCGCAGATCCTGGAATACCCGCACGTTGATGGTGTCGGCCGCCGAAAGCTCGATATCGAGGAGGCGCCGCAGGTTGCGGACCGATTGATTGCGAGCCGCTATATAGAGGCCGAAACGGGTAGGGTTAGAGCTCTCCCACTGGTAGATTTCTACCACGCCCTCGCCGGAAAACAAGAGGTTGCCGTCGCGGGGCTGGAAGGTGATAAAGAGGGCTCCGTCTGAAAGCGGGTCGATGGATTCTTTATACCAAATCCCGTTGAGCCAGGTCTCGAAGGTGTCCGCCTTGCCGTCGAGTATGCTCTCCGCCATCTGCCTGGCTATGCTCGCGCCGGGTATGCGTACCTGCGAGGTCTTAACGTAGCCGCGGTCATGAAAGCTCCACACCCAGGTTTCCTTTACCTGGTCGAGGAA
This sequence comes from Spirochaetaceae bacterium, assembly GCA_041306725.1. Lineage (GTDB taxonomy): Bacteria > Spirochaetota > Spirochaetia > Treponematales > UBA12059 > UBA5200. The sequence continues at coordinate 847 of JBFZES010000172.1, forward strand.
ATTGTCCGAGCCTGCGTCCGAGCGCCATACGGATATTGGCCAGCTCTCGGCGTTGCTCTGGCCCAACTTATAGCTGTCCGGCCGGTCGCTGGTCTCCACCGTTACCGCGTCCGCCTCGGTCTCGAATACCTTGGCGAAATTTAAAGCCGGCCCCCCGCCCTCGGCCCCGGTTTTCCAGAACACCGTCATAGTCTGCTGGTTCGCGTCGTTTATGCCCACGCATACGATGTTGAGGTTATGGTCTCCCACGAGGTCGTATACGGCCAGCTGGAAGGTACGTACCTTGGTGGCCAGGGTTGAGCCTTCCCATGCCCTCGACCAACGCCGGGTGGCGGAGGAATAGTCGGCCACGATGATGCGCATGGTAGCCGAGCTGTCCCCGGACTTCCGCACGACGAGTATCTGTTCGTCGTCGTCGTCGTAATCGAGATTCAAGGAGTATATATCGAGCAGGGTTTCGTCCGGCGCGAGCTCGATAGCGCTCGATAGGCGCGTCTCCGGAACGGCGGCGCTAAGCGTAGCGGCCTCCGTGTTGGCGTCGAGGCTACGGTACTTCACCGGAGCCTTAGACAACTCGTTGCCCGCATTGAGGCCGGAGAAATAAAAATAGGCCACGAGGGCTAGCGCCCCGATCACGGCTAGTATAAAAAAGCTCTGAGTATATCGTTTCATGCTAAACGCCGCGTATCCTTAGTCGGGGAGGGTAGGTCGGATTAGTTCTAGCACCTTCTTCCGTATCGTATCAAGAGGATAGGGGCATTTGAAGCCGGCCGCTGTTTTGTGGCCGCCGCCGCCGAAGGACTGCGCCAGCTGGGCGACGTTGACAAAGCCCTTGGAGCGCAGGCTGCAGCGAAGGACGCCTTCGTTATTGCTTTTGAAAAATACGGATACTTCCACGGTTTTGCTCTGCAACGGCACGTTGATCAAGTCTTCCGCGTCCTCATAGCTGGCGCCGCTGTCGATGAGCATATCCTTGCTCATAATTTGCATGGCTACCCGTTCGCGCTCATGCAGCTCAAGGGTGGAGAGCACGGCCTTGCGCAAAAGCAGCACGCAGGTGTTCGATGACTCATAGAGCTTATTGTGTATAAGGGAAGGGGCCGCGCCGTGCCGAACGAGGTCGAGCGCGGCTTTAAAGGTAGCCTCGCCCGTCTTGGCGTAACCGAAGGATCCGGTGTCGTATACTATGCCCGCGAATAGGGCGTTAGCCACGTCCTTAGTCAAATTCTGCCCTAGTTCCTTTATGACATAATAGGCCATCTCGCAGGTGCTCGAGGCGTCAGATACGGAGCAGCTTTCGTCCTTGCTCACGCCTTTGGCCTCATGGTGATCGAAGACAAGGATGCGGCCCGCTCGGCTTAAGGCGAGATCGGCCATCGCGCCGGTATATTGAATATCATTCGTATCCGCGAGCACGATGGTGCTTGCCGACAGGTCGCTTTCCTCAAGGCCGCTTTCCTCAAGCAGCTCAAGCACTTTCTGCTCGTCTATGAAATGGTACTTGAGCGGTGTTTTATCGGCATTGACGGCCCGCGCGCGCTTGCCCATAGCGCGCAACGCGACGGTAAGCGCGTATTCCGCTCCTATACCGTCGGCGTCGGGGGCTTCGTGCGAGGTAAAAATGAAGTCGTTACCCTCCTTGAATAAGGCGGCGGCTTCTTTAAGCGTCATTGGGGGGCGGCTCCCTTTTTCTTCTCGTCCTTTTTCCTCGATCGCAGCCAGATGAAAAGGAATACGCCTAGCGCCAAGAGGGCAAGGCCGGCGAAGATAAGGATCAGGAAGGCGGGGTTCACGCGCCCTTCGCTATCCAGGACGCTGATACCGAATACTCCGTTCGACGCATCGCCGGAAGCGGACAGGGAGCTTCCCGACGAGCCTTGGCCGTCTTTCCCGCCCATAGCTTCGGGAGCGGCGCCGGGAAGTACGGGCGAAGGCCTGGAAGGGGGTTCGGACAGGGTGCGGAGCAAAGCCTGCGTCTGATCCGCTATCTTGTCAGAAAGCCCGTATCCTATGGTGATTACGCGGAAAAGCCCGCGGTCGTCGCGTTTGACGTACTCGAGCAGGCGATGCTCGATATTGTAGTTAGGCGAGTAATAGCGCGTGCCGTAGGGCGCTTCCTGCCGCTCGTCGGTGACGAGGACGATGTATTTGGCCCGTTCGGGGATGCCCCTCGCGATGACCAGGCTATCCAGGGCGTCGAGGGCCGCGCCTATATCGGTAAAGCGCCCCACGGCCTGTAGGCCGCGCAGGCTCCGTACCAGTTCCGCCTTGTCGCCTTCGGAACGAAGCTCATCCTGCCAGAGTATGTCTTGGCTGCCGTAGAAGCTTAAGACCATGACGTAATCGCCAGGCAGGGCCACGCGGCCTATGAGCTCGCCGGCTACGTAGTCGCGGGCCGCGGGCATGGCTTCCTGCATGGAGAGCGAGCTGTCTATAAGGATGAATATGTCGATGGCGTCACTTCGCTCGTCGGCGTGCGCGGAGCATAAAAACAGCAGACTTATGAGTGTAAGCGCGAGTAAACGTTTCATCGGACCGTCCATTTGTATTGATAATGCTACGACATTGAGCATCTATCATTTTAAGTCGTTTGGCAAGGAAAAAAAGGCCAACGAGCCGATTAGCGGAAAATTCATGGTCTATATCGCTATTTAGTCGATTATCTACGATTATAATAGAACTTTACTCGTTCTTTTTTTTTATTGCCCCCTTTACTTTTTTCTTCTCTGGGTTACTATAGGCTCTACATGCGATACTGTATTACAAGGAGACGTATATGGGTGCTATAGATCTTCCCAAGAGTCCTAATGTATTCCATCCTGAGAAACCGAGCGCCGTCGGTTCTCGCAATTCTCTCGCGCAGGAAAACCGCGACCAGCAAAAAGAGGTCGACCAGCTCCTGCACGAAGAAACCAATAAGGTTATCCACCACATAGGTTCCAGGCTTCCTAAGGAAGTCCTTGAGCGCCTCGACGTGATGGGCGGCCTTAAGGAGAAGGTATACAACTACTTTAACCAGAACTACCAGAACATGTTCAACCGCTATATCGTCACGACTGAGGACGAGATGGTGAAGAAGGTCAGGAACTTCATTGATAAAGAAGAAATGAAGACCCTGTCCCGCTACACCCCCAAGGAAATAGCGGCTCTCTTGGACGAAGTAGGCGGCGCTGACAAGTTCAACACCGGCGAAATCGAAAAATCCATGGTCAACATGTTCGGTCACCTGCAGGGCCATATACAGCGCGGCGTGAACGAGCTTGAAAACCTTACCAACAGCCTGCTCCGCCAGAAGACCGACGTGGGCGCCTTTATCCGCGGCGAGAACGCCTATTCCGTGGTCAAGTGCGCCTTCAAGGATAACACCTACAAGCCCAAGACCGTAGCGGACGTAAAGCTTTCCGTGAACATCCTGGATTCCGAGCTCATTAGCCCCATTTTCCACTACCAGGTTACCGTGGAATACCTTATCAAGGACCTGATCGCCAAGCACATCATCGATACCATAGACAAGGAAATCGAGCGCTTCAAGGATCAGCTCATAGACGAGGGCAAGGAAGAGCTCAACGATACCGAGATCATCTTCGAGCGCATGAAGAAGATCAAGGATTACACCGACGACGATACCGAGAACCCGAAGTCCAAGCGCTATTCGATCATAGCCAAGGAACTGATGGACAGGATCAACAATCTCCGCGCGGAGATCGATCCCGCCAACTTCGACCAGCTCAATATCCGCGAAAACCTCAAGAAGATCATCGATATCGAGAACATTCGCAACCGCGGCTATAACACCGCGGTGAACAGCCTCACGTCCATCCTGGATACTTCCAAGATGGGCTACCAGTATATCGAGAACCTCAAGAACGCCCGCCTTCTGTACATCCGCGAGTACGAGGACACCGACCGCGCCGTCCTGCCGGACGAGCGCTATCAGATCCGCCTCCAGTACTACGATAACGCGCAGCTCATCGAGGAGCGCAAAGCCTACGACGTGCAGATAACCAGCTTCGAGACCGAAGTCCACCACCTGTGGGACGTGCTCGAAATGATGTACGACGACTCCAAGTTCCTGAAGCGCATTACCGACTTCGCCGACCTTGCCAAGATCATGAAGAACAAGATCCGCCGCAAGATCAAGGACAAGAGCGGCGAGCCCCTCTATGAGGATATAGCCAAGGTATGGGACGAGATCTCCTTCGTGAAGCCGGCCGAGACCGACGTCGAGAGCCTCAACCGCACCTATATCTATGAGAAGGACAAGGTGAAGAACCGCCTCATCCTCATGCGCGATAAGCTTAAGACCATGTACGCGTACCAGTATCCCATACAGCGCCGCGTCGTCGAAGAGCGCCTTACCTTCCTTGAGAAGGAATTCCAGCGCTTCGACTACATGATCAACCCCTATCACATCCAGCCCGGCCTCCTCTTAGACGTGGATATCTGCTCCATCAAGCGCAAGAAGGCCACCCTCGACGGCATGGCCAACGTGCTTAACTAGTTCCTCCACGGCGTATCGAAGGGCTTCCAGGACGCGGCCTTCGCATCCTTCAGCCGCCGCCGCTCCACCGTCCGCGAGGATATAGCCCAGTCCTTCGCTCCTCCCTCCATGGACGACGCCGAGCAGTCTCCCTCTTCCGGCTACCTGGCAATGCTGAACGCCGAACCCGCCGTGGCTCTGCCCGAGTCCACCGCCAGCAAAGCCCCCGCCACCAGGGGAAGGAAACCCGCCTCCAAAGGCGTGGTAGACAGCGCTAAGAAGCCCGGCCGCAAAGCCGGCGCAGGCAAGCCCGGCCCGAAACCCCGCAAGCGGGATGAGGGCGGCATCCGCGAGCTCTAGTCCAGTAACGGCAGCGCCCCCCGTAATCGGGGGGCGCTTTTTTTCACGGGCATGGAAGGATTACGCCATGGTAGCAGTTAATAGCAAATTTGAGTCCTTGGGTTCCAAGGAATCCTTTAATTCGTCGGTGCGGCACGTAAAAATGACCGTAACCCTGGCCGAGCGCGTAGCCGTAGGCGAGAATATCGCCGACGCCATCAACGAGCTCCTCGATGAAAAGCTCATAACGCTTGAGCAAGTGCAAGCCTTCGTATCGATGCTGCTCGTCGATAAATTCGGCTATGTTAGCGTATCGAAAAACCTTATGGCCATCAGCGCCGAACTATCCGAAATCCATGAGAACGCTAAATCGTGGAACGCCATCGACCTCGTGGTGCTCTATCATCACCCGGACTTGGGCGTGCTTATATTGAATCCTAAAAATCCTGGACACCTGAGCCTCCTCGACAGGCTCAACAAATTCGAGCTCATTACCGTATACGCCGGAGGTTTTTCCAAGGGCGTAAACGCTGCCATAGCCACGAAAGCCGCGGAAACCCTCATCAGCCTTTATGAAGGGAAAAAAGCCAAGGTAGACGCGTCGCTGCTTAAGGGCGGCTTTAGCTATAAAGCTAAGAAAGCCCAGCTCGCGGAGGCCGCGGCCGAAGAAAAAAAGGCCGACAAAGCCAAGAAGGCGGCAGCCAAGCTGGCTAAGGGCAAAAAGAGCGCGAAGGCGGCAGCCGCGGCGACGCAGGCTCCTCAGCCGGTAGCCGTGGTTCCCAAGCCGCCCGCTCCGCCTAAGGCGGGCGCTAGGATGACGCCCATGTACGCGGTGCCGGTAAGCAACGAGCTCTTCCATAACGGCAACGTAGAGGCCTGGAAGCGCATTATCGAGAGTTACAAGACCAAGCATCCCGATCTCGAGGTGCTCGTGTACTACGACGGGGAGCGTATAACCAATCTCAACGCGCTCTTTAAATGGGGCAAGGTCAAGCACGGCAGCGTCATTCAGTTCGCGGTCGCCGGCGAGAACATTTGCGACGTGGCGAAGCTGCAGCGCTATCTGGCGCAGGGCGCCAGCAAAATGTTCGAAGCCTTTCTTCGGGGGCCCGTCAACAGCGTCCTCCCCCTGTTTTAAAAGGAGCCGTAGATGAAAGCGAACATCCATTACTTTAGCCAGCAGGACAGTATAAAAAAGGGCGTCGACCTCGATACCCTGGGGCAGCGGGGCAGGCAGGCGAACGAATTCGCCGAGCTGGGCTTCCCCATACTTCCCGGCTTTATCATCGATTCCGTGGTCGCCTCAAAGTTGGCTAATGAAGACGTAGCGGCCTCTATTAAGCCGTTTATAAAAAAGGTAGACGCTATCGTGGAGAAGGCCTATGGCGACGCCAAAGAGCCCATGCTCGTCAAGATCGTCATATCCCCCAACCTGGCCATATCCAATTATCCGGCGCTGCATAACTTCGGCTTGACCAAGGGCACCGTCGCGGGCTTTACCAACTTCGTGGGCGAGAAATTCGCCGCCCATGAGGTTACCTTCCTTGCCCGGGGCATGCTTAAGATAGAAGAGCGCATAGCCGAGCTGGAGGGCCGCGCCAAAGACTTGGAAGCCATACGGGCGCGCATCATGAACGCGAACGGCGCCGGCGACAAAGCGAAGCCCGGCGAAAAGGCCCTGGCCATGATGGACAGCTACGCGGACATACTGCCTAAAGGCTTTTTCGACGACGCGTGGAAACAGCTCGCCATAGCCATCAAGCGCATATCGCTCATGCTGGCCCTGGACGATCAGGACGATAGCGATACGGCCATACTGATACAGCCCATGGTGTACGGAAACTATGGCAAGAACTCCGCTTCCGGCGCTTTCTATACCCGTAATGTGGTCAATGGCGAGAAAAAGCTGCAAGGCGAGTTTTTCGTGGAACGCTTCGACGAGATAGGCGCCGCTGGCAACGATATCAATAAGATCGCGCCTAAGCATCTTAAGGAACTGCAGCGCATGGCGGAATCCCTTGAGGATCACCAGCGCGAGATACGCCAGATACGCTTCACTATAGAGAAGGATAAGCTCTGGCTCATCGAGC
>JBFZES010000173.1:0-4485 GCA_041306725.1 Spirochaetaceae bacterium
AGGGTACGCCGCTCTTAGGATCAAGGTTGAATTGAATGGGCTTCCTGTCCGATTCTTGCGCCACGGTTCAAACTCCTTTGTCCTGTTGTATTAGTCTTATAGTACAATATATCTATGATACAACTTTTATGCTTTGTCAAGCGCTCGATACTGGAATTTTATCCTTTCTTTATGGCATACTCGGGAAAATAGGCCGCATGCCCCGTTTCGGTAGCGCGTTAGGGCCGGCCACTATCGTTTTCCAGGAGCAAGCATGTATAAGAGCGTAGACCCCAAAGTGAACTTCCCCGCCATGGAGGAAGAGGTGCTCGCGTTCTGGCGCGAAAACCGCACCTTCGAAAAATCCGTGTCGGAGCGCGAGGGCTCTCCCGAATACGTATTTTACGACGGCCCCCCCTTCGCCACCGGCTTACCGCACTTTGGGCACTTCGTTCCTGGAACCATCAAAGACATTATCCCGCGCTACAAGACCATGAAGGGCTTCAAGGTGGAGCGCCGCTTCGGCTGGGACTGCCATGGCCTGCCCGTAGAGTACGAGATGGAGAAGGAGCTGGGCATATCGGGCAAGACCGAGGTGGAAGCCTTCGGCGTGGCCAAGTTCAACGAGTCCTGCCGCTCCATAGTGCTCCGCTATACCGGCGAATGGCGCAGGATAGTGACGCGCCTGGGCCGCTGGGTGGACTTTGACCACGATTACAAGACCATGGACCCCGACTATATGGAATCCATATGGTGGGTGGTGAAGCGCCTCTGGGAACAGGGGCTGGTCTATGAAGGCCATACCATCATGCCCTACTGCCCGCGCTGCTCCACGGTGCTTTCCAACCACGAGCTGCAGCTGGGCGGCTACAAGGACGTGCACGACCCCGCCATAACGGTAAAGTTCAAGATAACGGCAGACCCCGCCTCAGGCGCGGCGAAGGGTTTAGCCGACGGCGCTACCTTCTTCCTTGCCTGGACGACCACGCCTTGGACCCTGCCCTCCAACCTAGCCCTTGCCATAGGCGCCGATCTGGACTATGCCCTCGTGCAGGACGGAAACGAGCGCTACGTTCTGGCCGAATCCCGCCTGGCTTCCTACTATAAGGATCCCGCCGCCGCGAAGGTCGTCGGCCGCTTCAAGGGCTCGGCCTTCGTCGGCGCGCGCTACGAGCCCCTCTTCCCCTATTTCGCCGAGCTTTCGGCCAAGGGCGCCTTCGCCATGCACGCGGCGGACTACGTTACCACCGAAGACGGCACGGGCATCGTGCATACGGCGCCGGGCTTCGGCGAAGACGACTACAACACCTTGAAGGGCACGGGCGTGCCTACCCTCTGTCCCGTGGACGGCGAATGCAAATTCGGCCCCGAGGTGAAGGACTACGCCGGCATGTTCGTCAAAGACGCCGACAAGCCCATAATCGAGGCTCTTAAGGCCGGGGGCAAGCTCGTCAAGCGCGAGCAGTACCTGCACGCCTACCCCCACTGCTGGCGCTGCTCAAGCCCCCTTATATACCGGGCCATATCGAGCTGGTTCGTCAAGATTGACCCCGTAAAGCCGAAAATGCTCGCCGCCAACCAGCAGGTGTACTGGAACCCCGCCCATATAAAGGACGGGCGCTTCGGCAAGTGGCTGGAGAACGCCCGCGACTGGTCCATAAGCCGCAACCGCTACTGGGGTAACCCGCTGCCCATATGGAAGTGCGAGGACTGCGGCGATACCGTCTGCATAGGCTCCCGCGACGAGCTTGAACGCCTCTCGGGGCAGCGCCCCGCCGACCTGCACAAGCACTTCGTGGACGATATAGCCTGGCCCTGCGCCAAGGCCGGCTGCCCCGGCACCATGAAGCGCATACCCGAGGTGCTCGACTGCTGGTTCGAGTCCGGCTCTATGCCCTACGCCCAGGTGCACTATCCCTTTAAGGACAAGAAGCATTTCGAGGAGCATTTCCCCGCCGACTTCATATGCGAAGGCCTGGACCAGACCCGCGGGTGGTTCTACACCCTCACCGTGCTCGCGGCGGCGCTCTTCGATAAGCCTGCCTTCAAGGCCTGCGTGGTGAACGGGCTCGTGCTGGCCGAGGACGGCAAGAAGATGTCCAAGAGCCTGCGCAACTACACCGACCCCATGAAGGTCATGGAGCAGTTCGGCGCGGACGCCCTGCGCGTCTTCCTCATGCGCTCGCCGGTTACCCGCGCCGACGACCTCTGCTATTCCGACGAGGGGGTAAAGGAAGTGCTTAAGAGCATACTCCTGCCCCTGTGGAACGCGTACAGCTTCTTCATTACCTACGCGAACATAGACAAGATAGAGCCGGGCGAAGCGCCGACGGCCCCGACTAACCCCATGGATCGATGGATACTGTCCGTATGCGAAACCATGGTGCGCGACGTGGGGGCGGCCCTTGAGGCCTACGACATGCAGAAGGCCATCGACCCCATGGTGGACTTCATAGACGCGCTCAATAACTGGTACATACGGCGCTCCCGCAGGCGCTTCTGGCGCTCGGGCAGCGACAGCGACAAGCTTGAGGCCTACCAGGTACTCAACCGCGCGCTCAAGCGCCTGACGCTGCTCTTAGCCCCCATAGCGCCCTTTATCAGCGAGACCATGTGGCAGAACCTTCGCAAAGCCGGAGAGGCGGAGAGCGTGCACCTCGCCCGCTACCCTGAGTACGACCAGGCCTACCGCGACGAGGAGCTTGAGTGGAAGATGGCTACCGTGCGCAAGGCGGTAAGCATGGGCCGCGCGCTGCGCTACCAGCATGAGCTTAAGATACGCCAGCCCCTGGCCTCCGTACAGCTCGTCACCCGGGAAACGCGCGAGCGCGCCGTGCTCCTTGAGATGGAAGATATCATTCGCGACGAGCTTAACGTCAAGGAACTGCTCTTCCGCGAGGACGAGGAAGAGCTCGTTCGCTATTCGGCCAAGGCCAATTTCAGGCTCCTGGGCAAGGAACTGGGCAAGGACATGAAGGAAGGCGCAGCCCTCATAGAGCAGCTGTCCGGCCGACAGATTGCCGGCCTGCTTGAAGGCTCTACCCTTATGGTGGAAGTGGCGGGCAAATCGATAGAAATCACCAAGGACAAGGTCGAGGTGCGCCGCGAGGAGCGCGAAGGGCTCAAGGTGCTCAACGAGGGCAGCCTTACCGTGGCCCTGGATACCGACATAAGCCAGGAACTTCTGGACGAGGGCAATATACGAGACCTCGTGCGCGGCGTGCAGACCCTGCGCAAGGACTCGGGCCTGGCCGTAACGGACCGCATAGCGCTGTCCGTATACGGCAATGAGGGCTTTAAGCGCGCCTTGGACAGCCACATGGATTTCGTGCAATCAGAGACCCTGGCCAGCGTTCTGGCCTGGGAGGAAAAGCCGGGCATGAGCCCTGTAGAGGCCGGAGAGCAGAGCTGGAGCATAGCCCTCAGCAAGATATAAGCAGTTCCCCGAAGCTTGTCGTAACCGCGCGCGGGGAGCGGACCGAGCGCGTACTGCCTCAATATCCCTAGGCGGCGCCGCGAAGCCTGGGCAAAGGCCATAAAAACCGCTCCCGCATTGACAAAGGGTAGAGAGGAACCGAAAATTGTCTTTGCCACAGGAGGAGCTTACCATGCCCCTGAACAGCGTTCGCTCTTTTTTCCTGGCGATAGTCCTATGTATGGCGGCGCTAGCCTCTATAGGGGCTCAAGCCAGCCAAGCCACTACCCTTATCATGGTAACCGAGGTGTGGCCGCCCTTCCGCATGGACGACGCATCGAGCCCATCCGGATTCACGGGCATAGACATTGACCTGTGCCTGGCCCTAGAAAAGCGCTTAGGCATACGCATCGATATACAGCGCGTGCCCTGGGCCAGGGCCCTAGACATGATGCGGAGCGGCCAGGCGGACCTCATAACCGGCATAGCCAGGACCAGCGAGCGCGAACTCTTCCTCCATTACCTACCGACCAGCTATAGCGTGGTACGCCCCATGTTCTTCGCGCCTAAGGGCCAAGGCGGCCTCGTGCGGAGCTATGAGGAACTCTATGGCAAATCCATAGGGCTCTCTACCCATTCCGCCTACTTTCCCCGCTTTAACGTCGACGCCGGCCTGAATAAGCAGAGCTTATCCACGGAAACCCAGATCCTGCAAATGCTCGCCTTGAAACGCATAGACTTGGCCATAGGCACCGATCCTAACCTAAGCTGGGATATTGCCCGCCTAGGCCTAAGAGACGCGGTAGAGCCCACGGCCTGGCAGCCAGAGGAAAGAACTGAGCTCTACCTTGCGCTTTCCAGAAAATCATCCGCGGTAAATCTAGTTGAGCGCATGGACGCGGTATTGCGCGCAATGATCGCCGACGGGAGCATAGCTGCCATACAAGCGGCCTACCGCTAGGTTCCCATGAAAGCGCCGTAGAGCCTTAAACAGATCCAAGGCTTAAGTCACCATGGATCTTATACATGGATCCGTCGCGGCTCAGCTTAAGCCTTCGGCCAGGACAATACTCAGGCAAGAAGATCGGAAG
>JBFZES010000174.1:0-4676 GCA_041306725.1 Spirochaetaceae bacterium
TGCCTGGGAAAACAGCCTGATAAACGATATATGGACCTATTCGCTGGATGAGGTATGGGAAGGCGCAGCCGCCTGCTATGCCGGCTTAAAAGAAGATGTCTATAAAAGCTACAAGGTCGAGCTCACTAGTTTCGCCATAGGCGGCTTTAGCGCCATGATGCACGGCTACCTCGCGTTCGACGCGGCAGGCCGGCTACTTACGCCCTTTAGGACCTGGCGCAACAATAGGACGGAAAACGCGGCTAAGGAGCTCACCCGTATCCTTGCATACCCCATACCGCAGCGCTGGAGCATAGCCCATCTGTATCAGGCTATCCTCGACAAAGAAAGCCATGTACAGGACCTAGCCTTTATGACCACCTTGGCCGGCTATGTGCACTGGAAGCTCAGCGGCCAGAAACTCTTAGGCATAGGGGATGCTTCGGGGATGTTCCCCATCGATACGAAGGCCCTCGATTTCGACAGGAAAAGGATAGCCCTCTTCGAGGCGCATGTCGGCTCAGGATCGGGTATCCCTAAGCTCGCCGATATACTGCCAGCCGTCCTGCCCGCGGGCAGGGCCGCCGGCAGCCTGAGCGCGGAAGGCGCGGCCCTGCTCGACAGCTCGGGCGCCTTAAAGAGCGGCATAGCGCTCTGCCCCCCCGAGGGGGATGCGGGCACCGGCATGGCCGCTACCAACAGCGTACGGGTACGCACGGGCAACGTGTCGGCGGGAACCTCGGTGTTCGCCATGCTCGTCATGGACAGGGAGCCGGCTAGCGTCCATGCAGAGATAGACCTGGTGACCACGCCCGATGGCACGCTCGTGGGCATGGCCCATTCCAACAATTGCAGCTCGGACCTTGATGCCTGGATATCCCTCTTAGCGGAGGCGGCGCAGGCCCTGGGCGCGGTAGCCACGCCCGACAAGCTCTATGAAACGCTGCTCCCTCTGGCCCTTGAGGCGGATCCTGACTGCGGGGGCATGCTTAGCTACGGCTACGTTTCGGGCGAGCACCTGACCGGCTTTTCCGAAGGCCGGCCCCTATTCGTAAGGCGGCCCGATGCGCCGTTTACCTTGGGCAACTTCATGCGTACGCATTTGTACTCTGCCCTGTGCGCGCTCAGGGCCGGGCTTGATGTATTGACCGAGGCCGAGGGCATACGGGTGGACGAGATCCGCGGGCACGGCGGGTTCTTCAAGACGACGGCCGTGGGGCAGCGCATAATGGCCGCCGCTACCAAGACCCCGGTAAGCCTTATCGCCTCGGCGGGGGAGGGCGGCGCCTGGGGCATGGCCCTCTTGGCGGCCTACGCCCTGCTGCCGGACGGGGCGTCGAGCCTACCGGACTTCCTTGACCGCGCATTGGCGGGCAGCGTTGGCGCGGCCCTCAAGCCCGACCCGGCGGACGTGGCCGGGTTTGAGGCTTTCTACGCGCGCTATCATGCCGGCCTGGCCATCGAGAAGGCCGCGGTCGATGCCCTTCGATAGGGATACCAAGGCTACCAGAATCAAGGACATTGCCGACCTGGCGGGCGTGTCCATAGGAACGGTCGACCGCATCATTCACAGCCGCGGCCGCTTTTCCGCGGATACGGCGGAACGGGTGCGGCGCATCATGGCCGAGCTGGATTACCGGCCGAACCTGATGGCGCAGCGGCTCTCTATGTCCAAGGCCTGCCGCATAGGGGTCTTTATGCCCTGGCCCGAACAGGATAGCGCGTATTGGCGCCTCGCCCTGGATGGCATAATCCAGGCCGGCCGGGATCTTGCCCCCTTTGGCCTCAGCGTAGAGCTTATCCATTACGATCGATATAGCGCCGCGCTTTTTAAAGAAGCCGGGCAAAGGCTCGTCAGCCGGAATTTCGACGGCCTGCTCATGGCTCCCCTCTTAAGCGACGAATCGCGCGCTATCGTAGCTATGGTCGATAGCCGAATCCCCATCCTGTTCTTCGACACGGACCTGCCCGGCGCGCCGCGCCTGAGCTTCATAGGCCAGGATTCCTTAGCGGGCGGCCGGCTGGCAGGCAAGCTTATGAACCTGCTTACGGCCGCCTCGGGGAAGGAGGCCCAGGCCCTCGTGCTCCTGCCCGACGCCGATAATCAGCACCTGCGGCAGCGGGCTTCCGGCTTCCGCGAGGTCTTTAAGGGAAGCGCGAAAAGCCTGCGGATAGCGGTGGAATCCGATCACGACCTGCCGGCCCTGCATGCCGCGCTGGAAGCGGCGGTTACGCCCTCCACCGCGGCAGTCTATGTATGCGACGCCTCGGCCCACTACAGCGCCGAATACTTAAGCGCAGTCGCCCGCGCTCAGGGGCTTAAGCGCCCGAGCCTTATCGGTTACGACTTAGTGCCAGAAAACCGGCGCAGCCTCGAGGCGGGCGACATCGATTTCCTCCTTGCTCAAGGCCCCGATGAGCAAGGCTATGAGGGAATAAACAGACTGTTTCGCAAGCTTGTCCTTGACGAGGATCCACCGCATGAGCTGTTCACGCCCATAGATATCGTAACGCGGGAGAATGTAGCCTTCCTGCCGGCAGCCAGGCTAGAGGCGCGGGCCTCATGATCGCGCATAAGGCTTATGGAAGCCTTGGAAGGTTATAGCTCGTTCGGCAGGTCGTTCTCCTCAATGGAGGACAGGAGCTCGAGGGTAAGGTCGGCGTGCGAGGCCAGGCGGTTAGCCTGGCTTTCCAGCGCCTGTTCAAAGAGGTTGCGCACCATGCGGGCGTTGCCGAAGTGGTCGTCCCTGCCGTCGAACTTGGCCTTGAGGTATACGCGGAGCTTGCCCTGGCCTCCTGCGGTAAGCTGCATATCGGCCTCTGATACGAAGCGCAGGAATATGGTTTCCAGCTCGTCGGGCAGGAAGTCATCGAAAAAGAAGCGCCTGCCGAAGCGGCTGGCAAGGCCGGGATTGGAATCGAGGAAGCGCTTCATCTCGTCCGGATAGCCGGCCACGATGACGATGATGCGGTCGCGGTAATCTTCCATACGCTTAAGCAGGGTGTCGACGGCCTCGCGGCCGAAATCGTTGCCGCCGTTTTCGGGTATGAGGGTATAGGCCTCGTCTATGAAAAGCACCCCGTCCAAGGCCTGCGATACGGCGTCGTCCACCTTGCCCCCGGTCTGGCCCACGAAGCCCGCCACCAGGCTGGAGCGGTCCGTCTCTATGAGGTGCCCGGAACGCAAAAAGCCCTGAGCGGCGAAGATGCGCCCGAGCAGCCGGGCCACGGTGGTCTTGCCCGTGCCTGGCCTCCCGGTGAATACGGAATGCAGCGATATGGGCGGTATCTTCATGCCAAGGTCCGCCCGCTTCTGGTGCACCTTCATAAGGTTTGATAGGGTGCGCACCTGCTCCTTAATGGAGCTCATGCCGGTGAGCCCCTCAAGCGCGGCAAGCGCCTCGGCGAGCTCCTTCGCCGGATCTTTAGGCTCTTCCGCGTCGCGGCCGCCCTGGCCCTTGGCCCGCGCATCATGGGCGGAGGCTCCCGGCTTTACGCCCGCGGCCGGAGCGCGGCCGCCTTTGTTAGCGCTGCCCGTGACCGCCCCCGCGTTGGCGTTGGGATTCAGTATGCGCTTGTTGATATCCTTTAGAAGGTCCTCGGAGCCGGGTGTAAGGCCCCCGGCGGTAAGGTATATGTCGGCCCACTGCATAAGGGCCTCGGCCGCCTTATGGAAGCCGGCTCCGCCGCGTTCCTCGTCCCTTTTTTTAAGCCTATAGAGGCCGGCGCCGAAGCTCGAAAGCCTCCGCGCCCGCAGGCTGCGCTCGATGTCGGACTTCCATGCTAAAAGTTCGTCGCGGTCTTGGCCGGTAAGGTAATCTATCCTGAAGTAGCGTTTCATGCCGTCCGGCCCGGGGCCGTCGGGCATGTAGGGCAGTAAGCTCAGCGCCGCGAAAACGGCGCGGTCGGAATGGTCGAGCCCCGCCTGCTCATAGCAGGCCACGGCCACGCCCCAGGCGTCCGGCAGGAGCAGGTCAATATGGGGAACGATCGCCTCCATGAGGCGGCGCGCTCCGGCCACGAGGGTGGCGCCGGGAAAGCCTCCCGAGGGGCCGTTTTCTATATCGCTAGTCATGAAGCTATCCTAGCCGCCCGCGCGGCGCTTGGCAAGCTCTCCGTTAGCCGGAGCGCGGGCCGGGCTAATGCGGCTAGGCGTCCGAGGCCTTTATGCCCAGCTTTTTCATGCGGCTCTGCAGGGTGCTCGGCTTGAGCCCGAGCGCCTCCGCCGCGCCTCCGGGGCCGTATATCTTGCCGCGCGAATGGGCCAGCGCTTCGCGTATGGCCTGGCTTTGCGCGTCGCGCATGGACAGGGGTAGCGAAGCGCCGGTAGCCTTGAGGGCTGGCGCTTGCCCCTCAAGGCGCTGGCTGGGTACTGCCTGCGCGGCGGGCTGCAGCGCCAGATGCTCCATCCGTATAGATTCGCCGCGCGAGAGTATGGCGGCGCGCTCTATGGCGTTTCGCAGTTGGCGCACGTTGCCCGGCCACGGCGCATGGTCAAGGGCCAGGGCCGCGTCGTCGCTCAGGCGCAATCCGGAAAATCCGGGGCGCATGCGTATGTCTTCGAGAAAGCGCTCGGCCAAGAGGAGGGCGTCGCCTGAGCGTTCGCGCAGGGGGGGCAGCACGACGGGGAAGACGCTCAAGCGGTAGTAGAGATCCTCGCGGAAGCTGCCCTCGCTTACGGCCTTAGCCAAGTCTAC
>JBFZES010000175.1:0-3984 GCA_041306725.1 Spirochaetaceae bacterium
TAAGGTAGGCCACGCCCTTGGCCAGATAGTACGCCATGCCGTCGCCCTTGATCTTTTCGCCGTCCAGTTCCATGTCGCCCGAATCGGCGGGATCGAGCCCCACCAGTACCCTGGCCAACTCTGACCGGCCCGCGCCGGACAGGCCGCATATGCCCAGTATCTCGCCGCGCCTCGCCTCGAAGTCCACCTCGTGGAAGAAACCCCACCGGGACAGCTTGCGTACCTTATAGCGCGTATCGCCCAAGGTGCGCTCGCGGCGCTTGTAGAATTCCTTTACCGAGCGGCCGACCATCATTTGCACTATCTCTTCGCGGGCGACCTCGCCGATAGGCCTCGTGGCCACCTTCTTGCCGTCGCGCATAACGGTGACCCGGTCGGCCACCCGGAATATCTCGGGCAGGTGATGGGAAATGTATACTATGGCCAGGCCGCGCTTTTTAAGGACGTCTATGATGGCGAAAAGCCGTTCCACTTCCTCCCTTGAGAGGGCGCTGGTGGGCTCGTCCATCACGAGTATGCAGGGATTGGTGCCGAGCACCTTCGCTATCTCCACGAGCTGGGCCTCATGCTGGCTGATATCCTCTATGGGCAGGTCAGGGTCCAGGTCAAGCCCTACCCTGGCCATGAGGCGCTTAGCGCCGGTACGCAGGGCCGCCTTGTCTATGAAGAGGCCCTTTTTAGGCAGGTGCCCAGCCATGATGTTCTCGGCTATGCTTATGGGCTTGGCCAGGGACAGTTCCTGATAGATCATGCCTATGCCGTACTTCTTGGCTATGGACGGCGAATGCAGGGCAACTTCCTTATCGTTGATGAATACCTGCCCGGTGTAGTCGTTGAACGAACCGGCGAGCATCTTCATAAGGGTGGACTTGCCCGCGCCGTTCTCTCCTACCAGGGCGTGCACTTCGCCGGCGTATACCTCGAAGTCCACGGAATCCACCGCTATCGTGCCGGGAAAGCGCTTACCCACCTGCCGCATTTCCAGCGCCAGGCCGAGACGGTCTATACTCATCGCGCGCTCCTTGTGCCGTTAAAGTCATGAACCGCGTCGAACATGGCCACGATGTTCGCAGGCGGCACGTCGGGCAGGATATTATGCACCGTATTGAACACGAAGCCGCCGCCCGGGGCGAAGACCTTGAGCCGCTCCAGCACCTGCTTGCGCACGTCCGCGGGGCTGCCCAGGTTGAGTATGGTACGGGTATCGACGCCGCCGCCCCAGAACGTGACGTCCTTGCCGAAGTCCCGCTTGAGCCTATCCGGTTCCATGCCCCGGGCGTTGGTCTGCACGGGGTTGAGTATCTCGAAGCCGGCCTCTATGAGGTCGGGTATAAGGAGATCGATGGATCCGCAGGAATGCAGGAAGGTATGCATGGACGAGTGCGTCCGTACATAGTCGCAGAGCTTGCGGTGCCTGGGCTTGAACAGGGTGCGGTACAGCTCGGGCTGCATGAACGGGCCGGTGTCCGTGCCCAGGTCGTCGCCGAAGCGCACCACGTCCACGATGTCGCCCACCGCCTCGCATACCTTCTTCAGGGTGGCCAAATGCTTTTCCATCAGCGCGTCGAGCAGGGCCTCTACCTTCGCGGGCTCTAAGAGCAGGTCCATGAGGAAGTTGTCTATGCGCCTAAGGAAGGTGCCCCACTCGAAGAGGTTGCAGCCGACGACCACCATGATGGCGCGGTCGCTGGTCCTGCGCAGTTCCAGCGCGTTTTGGCGAAGCTTCTGCCAAAAGCCGGGTTTGCCCGCGTTGTCCCAGGGGGAGTGCACGAGGGCCGACCAGAGCACCTTGCCCATAGCGTCGTCGAGGCCGGAAAAGTCGGCGGGCCAGTCGTCGACCCACGGGAAGCAGGTCTCGTCGTAGAAGGCCGCGCCGTTGGGCTGCCTGGCTATGACGGTACCGTCCGCGTGCCTGGCCAGCCAGGAACCGTCGGCGTCCTGCTCGGGCTTGAACCACGCCGGATATTTAGCCTTCTCGCCGGAGGCCAGCGTTACGCCGTACCAGTCGGACTCATCGGTATTGAAGCTGCGCCCAAGGTCGACCACGTCTACTTTGAAGGCGTCCAGGGCCCAGTCTTCAGGCTGCGCCAGCTGCTGTACTACGTCGTAGACGAGCGTGGCTCCGTCGACCCGGCCGCAGAATTTCCGTACCCGCTCGTAAGCGGTAGCGGATATGCCGGAACTGGGCGTGGAACCGAGGTCGATGGGAACCCGGTCCGGAGCCTTGTGCGCAATGGTAGCAAGCACGCATTCTCGTGATGTCATCGCGGCTCCTTCAGCCTAGCTCGGGGATGTCGCGCGTACCGAGCCTAAGCGGATACGCGCCGTGCTTGCGCACCAGGTTCACGACGAATTCGTAACGCTCGGCCGATACATTGGAGGGTACCGAATGGTCGCTCTGCACGATATAGCCGCCGCCCTTGGCAGCGTTCAGCTTGCGCAGCACCTGCTCCTCGAGCTGCGGCAGGGGATCGTTGGCCCAGGCAAGGGCGTCGATATTGCCGCAGAATCCCATGCGGTGCCCGTATTGCTTGCGTATATCCACCACGTCCAGGCCCGACTTGGCCTCCAGCGGATTGTAGGCGTCCAGGCCCATCTCAATAAAATCCTCATAGAGCACCGAGGCGTTGCCACAGCCGTGGTATATGACCGGCAGGCCCGCTTCGTGGCATACGCGTATCTGCTCCCTGACTATGGGCTTGAAGTGCTCGCGCCAGAATACCGGCGAGAAGAGCATGCCGTTGACGTAGGCCACGTCGCCCCATATGACCATGCCGTCGAGCCTGCCGCCGCCGGCCTTGATCTGCGCCTTGGTCATCTCTACCAGGAACGATCCGAGCCGCTTAATGAAGGCGCCGAGCTCGTCCGGGTACAGGCCCATCCACATGAAGGTGTTCTCTGAGCCGATGATGCGCCACAGCGCCTCATGGCCTTCCAGGATGGAGCCATAGACGGGAAAGTCGGGGTATATGGAGTTGACCGTATCTATCCAGGGGGGGCTGTTGCGGGATATGACGTCGCCGATGCCGGCTATCTGATTGTCGCCGCCTGAGAAAAAGCGCCGTTCGTCCCAGGGGTCGTCGAAGCGGAACGCCGCCATCTTTTCGAGCGTATCGGTATCGAAGTGCTCGAAATAGGGCATCTGAACGCCTTCGCGCCGGCGGATGACGGCCTCGAAACCCGTCTTAAGGACGGTGTCGTGGTCTTCTTCCTTAATGAGCTCGAAGGGCTTGATATGCGGATCCATGTTAGGCACCGTGCATATCCAGTCGAGGTCATAATAGCGGTAGATATCGGCGTCCGCGGGCAAGCCCAGTTCCCGCTTCCAGCGCGCGATGAAGGACGACCAGAAGAAATCGCTGATGGGGACCGTATCGGCCTCTTCGTGCCTGAGGGTCTTGTTCATCCGGTCAAGCTTGAGCAGGCAGGATTCGGTTCTCGTCAATGCTGGCATTACGGCTCCTCTCAGTCTAGGTGGAAGACTTCTTCCATGCCGGCCCACCATTCGCCAGGCGAGCGGGTTGGAATGGGATCCTGCATGGGCTTCATGACGTCCCACCACTTCTGGGTTAGCGGGTCATCGCCCATCGCCTTCATGTCGCCGTCGAAGTCCGTGCCGACATATTCAAAGTACGCGAAGAGGAAGCCATCCTTGAGGAAGATGGAATAGTTGCGGATATTGCATGCCGTGATCTTGGCGAGTATGCCAGGCCACACGGCGGCGTGATATTTCTTGTATTCATCGATCTTGTCGCTCTTAACGCGTATGACCTGTCCATAGCGAACCATGCGTACCTCCTCTGCTGTCTTTGCCCACTCTAGCACATCTTCACCATCTGTCAATATTTTTCATTAAAATCTTTTACCATTTTTGGGCAAACGCCGAAACGCTTAATCTAGGGTAGAATCGGCGGATTAATCGCCGCTCCTGGCGTGGCCAAGGACTTGCCCTGGCAGAGAATACTGTTGTCAATTTACTTTAAT